>NZ_OSDX01000019.1:0-75844 GCF_900382755.1 Vibrio sp. Evd11 | reverse complement strand
TCGGGCTCGAGTCTTCTTTGGGTTATAAATCAATCAATCAAAGTATGCTCGCGCCCTGGGCAGTTCATTAGATGACAAGCGAGTGAGCAAATTGATTCATTACGTAACGGGCTAATTGAATAACCGCTAGTTACGCAAAAAGTTACTCACGCAAGAGGCTGGATTCAAGGCTACGAAAGAACTCTCTTTTTGCCCATCGAGTTCCACTTCTAACTGATATAAATGCTTAGGATTGGGCTTCTCAAGGTTAAATACCATTGGAGCCTCAACCTGAAACACAACACCCGTATGTTCTGCTCGGACATCAATCGGCATCACGAGAGTCATACCATTAAACTTGATTGATGCCGATATTAACCCCGGCTTTAGCGTTTGATAGATAACATCTACTTTAAACTCACAGCCACCACCGTGATGCCAGATTTGCTCGGTGACGACTTGCTCAAGCTTGACGTTACGAACGAACTGAAGATATGGAGCTTGCCAGATTCCGATACGAGAATCTGATTTAGCGACGACCTGTGAAGAGATAGAGTCATCCATATCCTCTTCAAGCAACAGGCTCTCCTCTTCTTCAAGGAAAAGGATCTCAAAACGATTTCGACCAGGCTGCATATAAGGACGGATGTCTTTACGATATTCAGCTTCGCTGCCATCACAGTCAAATACGGCAACGCCATTGAGTCGTACTTCTGCAAAGTAGTCAACGCCTGCGACGACTAGCTCAACAAATGGGCACGCCAACATGGCATCATCCACTTCGATGTCATGCATCAGGTGCCATTCTTGCTCTGCGATTTCCTCTTCACTCAAGCTATTAGGGAGCTTTGAGCTTAATGGAGCAGGAAAGGTAATGTCATCTTGTGGGATAGAGAGATCCGTCAGTGGCGAAATTTGCCAAAGACCATCGAGAGGTAGCCGCATGTCATTCCTTGAGCTAGATCAATTTTGACCGCATTATAATGAATGAATGCATATAAAGACATTTATTTTTCTGAGGACAAAAAAATGCCAGCTCAAGGCTGGCATTCTTTAAAACTGGGAGAGATTACTCTTCGTCTTCATCATCTTCGTCAGGGTAGATAGCATCTTCACCTTCGTAGTAAGTGCCCCAACCGTCGTAGATAATGTCAAACTTCTCTGCAAGATTTACAAGCTTCTCAACTTGCTCATCAATCGCTTCTGCGTTCAGAGTACACTGCATCGTTGCATCACAACAAAGTAGCTTGTTGCCATCTTCGTCTTCTGTCTCTTCAGCTTCAAGCACTTCAAAGCCCATTTTGAATGCTTCAACAACGGCTTTCTCAAGTACTGCGAAATCTTCAGCGAATAGGTGATGCTCGATATCGTATAGAGCTTCAGGATCGCTACCATCTTCGATTAGTGCTTCAATGATGTCGCGAGTCTCTCCTTTTTGAAATTCAATTAATTCCGCTACTGATAGATATTCATCTTCGTGAGACATGTGTCTGCTCCAGAGTGTTGACTATGAAAAGATCAAATTTGATTGCCACGAAATATGGCACGGATCGTCTAGAAAAGCCACCTAGATCAGGTGTAGAAGAGCAAGTTTATCGCTAGATAACAGAAGGGATATCAATTAAAAAGTGAAATCAAAATCACAGAAACAAATTTTCAACATATTTTTAACCATCGTGTGTTTTAGCATTTCATTTTTATTGTTACTTTTAGCCTGACTCCTTCAAAATTGAGTGGTTAATCATATCAGATGCATACTGCCGATCACTTCATCGATGCATAAAACCTCACTTATAAGTAAGTAACTGCATAAATTTTGAATGAAAAATCACGTTAACCAAGCAAAGTGGATTATCAAATCACTGAAATTGGAGCATAGATCCGCAAAAAGTTTGTTCCATAACTCAGCCTTTAGGTTGGGTTTTAATATTAACAATCCCATAAAACTCAGCATTTAAAACCAAAAATATCAAAATAACATAACCTTTACACAAGTTTCAAAACTTGCATATTACGAACAAGCTTGTCATAAATAGACGCTGGATTAATAGTAAGGATGCAAAATGAGTAAGCTGTACGTTGGCTCCGAAGTCGGTCAATTAAGACGAGTTCTCCTAAATAGGCCTGAAAGGGCACTCACCCACCTCACCCCTTCTAACTGTCATGAGCTACTCTTTGATGATGTACTTGCAGTAGAAGCAGCAGGTGAAGAACACGATGCCTTTGCGACAACACTTCGTAACCAAGACGTTGAAGTGTTATTACTGCATGACCTACTGGTTGAGACACTCGCTGTAGCACAAGCTCGTGAGTGGCTGCTTAATACTCAAATCTCTGATTTCCGTTACGGCCCTACATTCGCACGTGATTTAAGAGAGTACCTTGCTCAAATGGACAATGAGCACTTGGCTACGATCCTACTTGGTGGTTTAGCCTACTCTGAGCTTCCTATTAAATCTTCTTCAATGCTACCGAAGATGCACCGCCCACTTGATTTCGTTATTGAGCCGCTACCTAACCATCTATTTACCCGCGATACATCTTGCTGGGTTTATGGCGGTGTCTCTCTTAACCCTATGATGATGCCTGCTCGCCAACGAGAAACGAATCACTTGCGAGCAATATATCGCTGGCACCCTGTATTCGCGGGGCAAGATTTCATTAAGTACTTCGGTGATGAAGATCTTCATTACGACAACGCCAATATTGAAGGTGGTGATGTACTGGTAATCGGTAAAGGCGCTGTTCTGATCGGTATTTCAGAGCGTACCAAGCCACAAGGTGTCGAAAACCTAGCTGCGAGTTTATTCAAGTCCGGTCAAGCTAAAGAAGTGATTGCGATTGATTTACCGAAGCACCGCTCTTGTATGCACCTTGATACGGTCATGACGCACATGGATATCGACACATTCTCTGTCTATCCAGAGATCGTTCGTAAAGATCTTGATACTTGGCGCTTAACGCCGAAAGAAAATGGCGAAATGCGAGTAGAGAAAGCTGAAAACTACCTAACAGCGATTGAAGGCGCACTGGATCTCGATCAACTGAAGATCATCACAACTGGTGGTGATAACTACGAAGCTGAACGTGAACAGTGGAATGACGCTAACAACGTACTGACGGTGAAGCCGGGTACGGTTATCGGTTATGAGCGTAATGTTTACACCAATGAGAAATACGATAAAGCAGGCATCGAAGTTCTGACGATTCCAGGCAATGAACTGGGTCGCGGTCGTGGTGGCGCTCGTTGTATGAGCTGTCCTATCGAAAGAGACGGTATTTAACTCAAGTAGTTCAATAAAGCGAACACATTAACTTATCTAGGCCAGTACCATTGTACTGGCCTTTTTTATCAAATTAATAAAATAAATATTCACAAATATAGCATTTTTATGTTTAACTAAGTTCTTCATTGATTCTATATACCCAAGGAGCGAGAGATGGCATTTAATCTTCGCAATCGTAACTTTCTAAAACTTCTCGACTTTACTCCTAAAGAGATTCAGTTTTTACTCGACCTGTCTGCTGACCTTAAAAAAGCTAAGTATGCAGGTACAGAGCAGAAAAAGCTTAACGGTAAAAACATCGCTTTGATCTTTGAAAAAGCATCAACTCGAACTCGATGTGCCTTTGAGGTAGCTGCTTTTGATCAAGGAGCGCAAGTCTCTTATTTAGGCCCTTCTGGTTCTCAGATTGGTCAAAAAGAATCAATGAAAGATACCGCGCGTGTATTAGGTCGCATGTACGATGGTATTGAATACCGAGGGTTTGGCCAAAGCATTGTCGAAGATCTTGCCGCTTATGCGGGTGTACCGGTTTGGAATGGTCTAACCGATGAGTTCCATCCAACTCAGATCTTGGCTGATTTCCTTACTATGATCGAACATGGTCGCGGTAAACATCTGCATCAAATCAGCTTTGCTTACCTAGGCGATGCTCGTAACAACATGGGTAATTCTCTATTAGTAGGTGCAGCTAAAATGGGTATGGATATTCGCCTTGTCGCACCTAAAGCATTCTGGCCAGAAGAACAGCTCGTTGAAGAGTGCCAAGCTATTGCACAAACTACAGGTGCAAAAATCACGCTGACAGAAGACGTTGCTGAAGGCGTGAAAGGTTGTGATTTCCTTTACACCGATGTTTGGGTTTCTATGGGTGAAGCGCCCGAAGCTTGGGACGAACGCGTGGCTGTGATGACACCTTACCAAGTGAATATGGATGTCATAAAGCTCACAGGTAACCCTCAAGTTAAGTTCATGCATTGCCTGCCAGCTTTCCACAACAATGAAACCGTGATCGGCCAGCAAGTCGCAGACAAATATGGAATGAACGGTTTGGAAGTAACAGATGAAGTATTTGAGTCCGACTACTCAATTGTGTTTGATGAAGCAGAGAATCGCATGCACACCATCAAAGCAGTAATGGTCGCGACACTTGGCCAATAGAGAATAATGAAAGTAAACAAAAGCTTGATGTAATCGCTTGCGCTCACAAATTGAAAGCGTATAATTCTCGGCAATTTGTCTGAGAGTAGTGAAAATGACGCCAAGCAATGTTGTGATAAAACATAATGATATTGTGAAAACACATAATAAAATTGTGAAAACACCAAATATTGCTCGCAAGCTAGCATGCTTGCCAGGCCGTCTATTCTGCTTTTCAGCACTTTTTTAAAGCCTCCCATTATGGGGGGCTTTTTTATGGCCAATACATTATTGTGGGGAAGAAGATCATGGCGAATTCGCTCTATCAAAAGCACATCATCTCAATTCCAGAGCTTTCTCGTGAAGAGCTAGAATTAATTGTTCAAACGGCAGGTCAACTTAAAGCTGAACCAAACCCAGAACTCATCAAGAACAAAGTTGTTGCAAGCTGCTTCTTCGAACCTTCAACGCGAACTCGTCTCTCTTTTGAAACGGCTATTCAGCGCATCGGTGGTGATGTGATTGGTTTCGATAGCGGTGGTAACACGTCACTGGCGAAGAAAGGCGAAACGCTAGCAGACTCAGTGCAGGTCATCTCTTCATACGTTGATGCTTACGTAATGCGCCACCCTCAAGAAGGCGCTGCGCGTCTGGCTTCTGAGTTCTCAAACGGTGTACCTGTTATTAACGCGGGAGACGGCGCAAACCAACATCCAACACAAACGCTATTAGACCTGTTCTCTATCGCCGAAACTCAAGGTCGCCTAGACAACCTAAACGTTGCATTCGTTGGTGACCTTAAGTACGGCCGTACGGTTCACTCGCTAACTCAAGCACTCGCGAAGTTCGACAACATCTGTTTCTACTTCGTTGCTCCAGAAGCACTGGCGATGCCTGACTACATTTGTGAAGAGCTTGATGAAGCGGGCATCAAGTACCAACTACTGACCGACATGGAAGATGTGATTCCAGAGTTGGATGTTCTGTACATGACTCGAGTTCAAAAAGAACGTTTTGATGAATCGGAATACGCGCACATCAAATCAGCGTACATCCTGACGGCTCCGATGTTGGAAAATGCACGTGATAACCTAAAGGTTCTTCACCCTCTTCCTCGTGTTGATGAAATTACTGTCGATGTCGATAAAACACCTTACGCTTACTACTTCCAGCAAGCTGAGAACGGTGTTTACGCGCGTGAAGCATTGCTAGCCCTTGTTCTTAACGAAACGCTGTAGAGGAGAGATATCATGTCTAAAGAGACTCAATTAAAAGTTGAAGCAATCAAGAACGGAACGGTTATCGACCATATCCCCGCCAACATCGGGATCAAGGTACTCAAACTGTTCGACATGCATAACTCTAATCAGCGAGTAACGATTGGCCTAAACCTGCCATCCTCAGCTCTAGGCGGTAAAGACTTACTCAAGATAGAGAATGTGTTTATCACTGAAGAACAGGCGAGCAAGTTAGCACTTTACGCGCCTCACGCGACCGTAAACCAAATCGAAGATTACGAAGTGGTTAAGAAGCTACCACTAGAACTTCCTGAGCAAATCAACGATGTGTTCGAGTGTCCAAACACCAATTGTATTACTCACAATGAACCCGTTGAAAGCAGCTTTAAAATCTTTGAAAAGAAAGAAGATATTCGATTGAAGTGTAAATACTGCGAAAAAGTCTTCTCTCGTGAGATCGTGACAGAAAGATAACGTCATACGGCAACACCGATCGAACGCAAAAACTATTCAATACCTCGCCTGTGCGGGGTATTTTGCTCTTTACCTATCCTAAGTTTGAAGGCACACTAAAAATCGCTTTTTATCCAATAACTGATGGAATAACCAATGACTAAAGTACTTCACACAGAATCTGCTCCAGCTGCAATCGGCCCATACGTACAAGGTGTTGACCTTGGCAACATGGTTCTGACTTCTGGTCAAATCCCAGTAAACCCAGCAACTGGTGAAGTATCTGCTGATATCGCAGTGCAAGCTCGCCAATCTCTAGACAACGTTCAAGCGGTTGTTGAAGCTTCTGGCCTGACTGTAAAAGACATCGTAAAACTAACGGTATTCGTTAAAGACCTAAACGACTTCGGTACAGTAAACGAAGTTTACGGTAAATTCTTTGATGAGCACGGTGTTGCAAACTACCCTGCACGCTCATGTGTTGAAGTAGCGCGTCTGCCAAAAGATGTAGGTATTGAGATCGAAGCTATTGCGGTTCGCAAATAGGTTTTAATATCTAGAATAAACGGTTTCTAGTAAACAAATTGGCATAGAGCTGAGCGTTTATCAGATACAAAAAAGGTTGCCCAATTGGCAACCTTTTTTATTGTTCATCGTTTCGCTTAGATGATTACTTCCTATTAAGCTCAACCACTTCTTTGTCTAACTCTTCAAGCTTCGCAGCCATCTGCTCACGAGCTAGGTTAGCCAGTTGACGAACATTAGACTTATCGTAATCTTCAGTGCTGATTGGTGGCAGCATTTCAACAATCACATGACCATTGTTCCAACGGTTCAGCTTCACGCCACCTGTTGAGCTACACACGATAGGGATAATAGGTAAGCCAGCGCCAATCGCAGCATGGAAAGCACCCGTTTTGAATGGTAACAAACCACGACCACGAGAACGAGTCCCCTCAGGGAACATCCATACTGAAACATCACTCTCTTTAAGGCTAGTAACCACTTGATCGATAGTACCTACCGCTTTGCTGCGGTTAGCTCGGTCAATTAGGATATTACCCGTCAACCAGTACAGCTGACCAAAAAGAGGCATCCACGCTAGGCTTTTCTTGCCTACTGTCACAACTTTAGGTGTTACCGCTGATGAAATAGTGAATAGATCCCAGCTATTTTGGTGGTTTGCAACGTAAACATGTTGGCCACGAGAGTAAGCATCTTCCGGGATACGAAGCTCTAACTTCATACCAAAGATTTTCGACATGCGACCGAAATAACGACCAAAGGTAAATACGTGTTTCGGGTTACGTGGGCTGAGTAAACAGTAACCACACCCAAATACAAACATAAGAATCGCAAATATCGCCACTGCGAAAATACGTAATATTGCTATCATTTTGTTCCTCACAACCGCCAAGTTGATTCATCTATTTGCACAAAATAGGCAACAGATTCACTGGCGGTAAATACAACTATAAAAAAGCCGAAACCAAGGTTCCGACTTTTCTGTTTTCATCTTACTGATTCATGAACTCACTAACCTAAGTTAGTTCGACTCGCTAAACCGTGTAATGTTTGCGCCTAAGGCTGACAATTTATCTTCAATCTTATCGTAGCCACGATCGATGTGATAAATACGGTCAACAATGGTTTCACCTTGAGCAATACAGCCAGCAATAACAAGACTCGCAGATGCGCGAAGATCCGTTGCCATTACTTGAGCGCCGCTCAATTTTTTGGTTTCACCACAAATAGCCGTGTTGCCTTCTATTTCCGCTTTTGCGCCCATTCGCTGTAACTCAGGGATGTGCATAAAGCGGTTTTCAAAGATAGTCTCAGTGATAACACCACTGCCCTTCGCCATCATGTTAAGCAGAGTAAATTGTGCTTGCATGTCGGTTGGGAAACCTGGGTGAGGTGCTGTTACGATTTTCACCGCTTTCAGCTCACGATCTGTCATATCAAGGCTGATCCAGTCTTCGCCTGTTTCAACCTTCGCACCCGCTTCTTCAAGCTTCGCTAATGCAGCTTCAAGAAGATGAGCGTTAGTGTTACGACAAACGACTTTACCGCCAGATACTGCCGCAGCAACTAAGAACGTACCGGTTTCAATACGGTCAGCAACCACAGAGTGTTGGCCACCACCAAGACGCTCAACGCCTTCGATAGTGATCGTGTCTGTACCTGCGCCAGAAATCTTAGCACCCAGTTTGTTTAGGAAATCAGCCGTATCAACAATCTCAGGCTCGCGCGCTGAATTATCTAATACAGTTGTACCTTCAGCCAATGTTGCTGCACACATGATAGTAATGGTGGCACCCACACTTACTTTATCCATCACGATGTGCGCGCCTTTCAGACGGCCATCAACACTTGCTTTCACATAACCATCTTCCAATACAATGGTCGCACCTAGTTGCTCTAGGCCATGGATATGTAAATCAACAGGTCGAGCACCAATCGCACAACCACCAGGAAGTGACACTTGGCCTTCACCAAAACGAGCAACTAGAGGACCCAAAGCCCAGATAGAAGCACGCATTGTTTTTACTAAATCATAAGGCGCACAAAATTCATTAATTTCGCTGCCATCAACATGAACACTACCGTTACGTGATACTTTTGCGCCTAAACGCTTTAGTAATTCCATCGTAGTATCGATGTCACGTAGGTGAGGAACGTTACTTACTTCTACTGGCTCTTCAGCAAGAATTGAAGCAAATAAGATAGGTAGCGCTGCATTTTTTGCGCCTGAGATCGTCACTTCACCGCTTAGCGGCTTATCCGATCCAATAACTCGAAACTTTTCCATCATAAACCTTAAAGTGACATCAGTTTCTTATCACGTTCCCACTCTTCTGGCGTAAACGCCTTAATAGAAAGAGCATGGATGTCATTGCGTTGAATGTATTCCATTAGTGGGCCGTAGATTAGCTGCTGCTTCTTAACTCGATTCATGCCGTCAAAACATGCATCAACCGCAACAACTTCGTAATGACTGCCTTCACCCTTCACGAAAATCTCCTGAAGGTTCAGTGCCGCTGCTAATAATTCTTGTACTTTTGTGCTGTCCACAAATAGCTCCTGCCTAATTTTTTATGTGTTCTGCCATCATTGGCTGGATATTGCTCAATTGGAACAACGTTCGTAATTGTTCTGGCACGAAACTGAGCATTATATGACAGTTTTGATTTTTTGCATGCTCTAATAAGTGAATTAGCATCACCATTCCTGCTGAATCGACTCGATTTATATGGCTAAGGTCAATTTCAACGCTCGATTCCGTTGTTTGCCACTTTTCCAATATTCGCCAGATTGCAGGAACGCTGTCTCGGTCGATATCACCGAGCAGCTGATACTCTTTAGAGCTTAGTGCTTGCCATTGAGAATGGCTCATTATTTGTTGCTCTCAAAACGAATGGGCTGCGCTGCCAATTTCTCTAGTTCGTCAGCAACTTGTAAGATGCCTTCTTGACGAATTTTCGTATTCCACTCTGACTGCTTGCTTGATAATAGACTAATACCTTCCGCAACCATATCGAATGCCTTCCATTCGCCTGACTTCTTGTCTTTGCGTAACTTAAATTCAAGCTTAATGTTTGGTCGCGGCGTATCAATGATATCGACCTTTATACTCGTAATACGGCTATCTGCTTTGATTCTTGGTTCTGGACCAAATTGAATCGTCTGATCCGTGTACTGCGTCAGTACTTGAGCATAAGAAGAAACGAGGTACTTACGGAATGAATCGATAAATACACGCACGTCTTTTCTGTCCGCACCTTTTAAGTTTGGCCCTAACAACTTAAGTGCTGCATATTGAGCGTTCACATAAGGCATCAATTCTTCTTCTACAATAACCTTCAATAATTCAGGATCATTGTGGATGTTCTCTTGTTCGTTCTTCAGGCGTTCAAAAGACACTTCGGCTACTTGAGTCATCATCTGATAAGGCTGAGTGCGATCAATCGATTCTTCAGCAAGAACTTGAGTTGACATCAGCAAAGCAGCCGCTGTTATAAACCATTTTTTCAATAGGCTATTCGTCTTTAACATGAGACTACTCCTTAGTTTCATTATCATCAGAACCGCCAACGCTATACAGCACTTGGCCTATTAAATCTTCGAGCACTAATGCTGATTTGGTGTCTTCAATCGAGTCACCATCAACCAACATCTCTTCATCTTCAAAAATGAAGCCAGGAACAAGACTGATGTATTGCTCACCAATTAAACCAGACGTTAAGATTTGAGCACTAGAGGTATCAGGAAATTGTGAGTACTTCGCATCAATAGACAGTTCAACCACAGGGAGATAGCTTTCAGTATCAAGCTGAATGCTCTGAACTCGGCCAACAACCACGCCACCTACCTTTACCGGAGAGCGAACTTTCAGGCTACCAATGTTGTCAAAGGTCGCTTTTAAGTTGTAAGTATGATTTGAACCGAGACCTTTTACGTCAGCGACTTGAAAGATCATGATTAAGATTGCGCAAATTCCGGCAATAACAAAGGTGCCGACCCATAATTCTAATTTTCGAGTTTGTTGCATGATTAATTCCCAAACATCAATGCGGTAAGAACAAAATCTAGCCCTAATACCGCTAGAGAAGAGTGCACTACTGTGCGTGTGGTTGCCTGACTAATACCTTCAGAGGTCGGTACCGCATCATAACCATTGAAAAGCGCGATCCACGTTACGGTGATAGCGAAGACCATACATTTGATCATGCTGTTGCCAATATCTCGACCTAGCTCAACAGAAGATTGCATCGCAGACCAAAAGCTACCGTGGTCGATGCCTTTCCAATCAACACCCACTAGCTGACCGCCCCAAATACCTACCGCCATAAAGATCATAGCAAGCAATGGCATTGAGATAAGCCCGGCCCAAAGTCGTGGTGCAATAATGCGTTTAAGAGGATCGACCGCCATCATTTCAAGGCTAGAGATCTGCTCCGTCGCTTTCATTAAGCCAATTTCAGCCGTTAACGCAGAACCAGCACGCCCAGCAAATAAGAGCGCTGTTACCACAGGGCCTAGTTCACGTAGCAACGACAGCGCGACCATCTGCCCAAGGTTACCTTCAGCACCGTAATCAATTAATACGACATAACCCTGTAGGCTAAGTACCATGCCAATAAACAGACCCGAAACCAAAATAATCGCTAATGACTGAACGCCAACGCTATAAAGTTGTTTAACTAATAAAGGGAAGTTTTTTAGTCTCGGGACGCCAAACAAGGCGCCAAATAACATCAGGCTTGCTCGACCAAATGACTCACAGATCGCAAGTGTTCGTTTGCCGACACCCGCAATAGTTTTCGCAATCATATTAAAACAAATCCTTTTCTAGACTCTTTGCCGGGAACCGAAATGGCACAGGGCCATCCGCATCACCTTGCAAAAATTGCTGCACTCTTGGATCGTCATTGTTGTACAGTTCCTCGGGAGACCCAGCAGCAATAATTTTACTATCGGCCATTAGGTAAACCCAATCAGCAATACTCATCACTTCTGGAACATCGTGAGAAACGACAATCGAGGTTAAACCCAAGGCTTGATTCAAATTGCGGATAAGCTCAACTAAAACACCCATGGTGATTGGGTCTTGGCCGACAAAAGGCTCATCGTACATAATCAGTTCTGGATCCAAAGCAATCGCACGAGCCAACGCCGCTCGTCTTGCCATGCCGCCGGATAACTCACTCGGCATCAATTGAGCCGCACCTCGCAAGCCTACCGCTTCAAGTTTAAGCAAAACAACCGTACGAATGAACTTCTCGTTAAGCTCAGTATGTTCTCGAAGGGGGAATGCCACGTTATCAAAGACATTGAGATCCGTAAAAAGTGCACCCGACTGAAAAAGCATGCTCATTTTTTTACGGGCTTGGTATAACTTACGGCGTGACAACGCAGGAATATTATCGCCATCAAACCACACTTCCCCAGCATCTGGAGGCAGTTGACCGCCAATCAAACGGAGTAAGGTGGTTTTACCAATCCCAGACGGTCCCATGATTGCAGTGATTTTGCCTTGAGGTACCTCTAAGCTAATGTCATCAAAGATAACTCGCTCGCCTCGAGAGAAGCTGAGGTTTTTAACCTTCACAAGCTCAGTATTCAACATGACCTGTTGTTTCCTTGCTCTAAAAAACATCAATTATGGCTGTAATAATAATGAGTCTACTTTAGAATTAAAAGCACTGTTCGATTAATTACATAAAACAAAAAGACAGGCAGGGATTTGAAAGCATTGAAAAATTCACATTTCGGGTACATTTCTATACCACTAACCCGGAATTAATTTGTAGAGTGACTTCCCTTTTATCTAGCAACAAGTCAAAATTAGCGGTTAATTCTCCGTTTTTTATTAATTTTTAGGAATCATCATGCTTGAAGCGATTGCGTTTCTCATTATCGGTCTAGGTTTTTTGGTGTGGAGTGCAGATAAACTGGTTTATGGAGCCGCTGCTCTTGCCCGCAACTTCGGTATTTCACCTTTAGTTATCGGTATGACGATTCTTGCAATGGGATCTTCTGCGCCAGAAATGATGGTTTCAGCAACAGCTGCTCTCGACGGAAAAACAGATACTGCAGTTGGTAACGTTTTAGGTTCTAACATCGCTAACATCGCTCTGATTTTAGGTATTACAGCGCTTATTAAGCCACTATCTATCAGCTCTGGTGTGATTCGCCGTGAACTACCATTGATGATTGGTGTCACTCTACTTGCAGGCGCTTTGCTGTGGGACAACCATTTAGGGTTCTACGAAGGCGTGTTGTTGTTTGTTCTTTTTGCCGCATTCTTATTCGCAATGCTACAAATCAGCCGCAGTGAGAAAAAGAATGGTGATGCCTTTCTTGAAGAGCAAGAATCTGAAGTTCCTGAAGGCGTAAGCAACCCTAAAGCCGCAATGTGGGTTGTGGTTGGTCTAATTGTTCTGCCTCTCGCTGCCAATATGTTGGTTGATAACGCGGTTGTTATCGCGAAGTTCTTTGGCATGAGCGACCTTGTAATTGGTTTAACCATCATTGCCGTTGGCACTAGCCTACCTGAACTTGCAGCCTCTCTTGCTGGTGTAATGAAGGGTGAAGATGACATGGCCGTGGGTAATATCATCGGTTCAAACGTATTCAACATTCTCGCGGTTATGGGTATTCCGGGCATCTTAAATCCATCAATCTTGAGTGAATTTGCGATGGGTCGTGATTTCTGGGTAATGCTAGGCGTATCGCTACTGCTTGTTGTAATGGCACTCGGTAAATCTCGCAGTGTGAATCGTATTGAAGGTGGCGTATTGATTGTGACGTTTGTGGCGTATCAAAGTTACCTACTAATGAACATGTCAGCTTAATTATTGATTTAACTTCCCGTACTTGGAGTATTTGATGTCTCAGCCATTCGATTATCGCAGTGTTGCAAAGCAAGTTTTGGAAACCGAAGTTGCAGGTCTTACTCAATTAGACCAATATTTTAATGATGATTTTTGCAAAGCTTGCGACCTTATCCTGAACAACAAAGGAAAAGTGGTTGTGATGGGCATGGGGAAATCTGGTCACATCGGCAACAAAATAGCAGCAACATTGGCAAGTACAGGTACATCCGCTTTCTTCGTACACCCTGGGGAAGCCGCACACGGTGATCTAGGCATGATCGGAGCTGGTGATGTTGTGATAGCGATATCCAACTCGGGTGAATCAGGTGAGATCCTGAGCCTATTCCCAGTATTGAAGCGTTTGAACATCAAAATCATCAGCATGACTGGTAAGCCAGCTTCAAACATGGCGACGTTATCTGATATTCATTTACAAATATCCGTGCCAGAAGAAGCGTGTCCGCTAGGGCTTGCACCAACAACCAGCACCACGGCTACCTTGGTGATGGGTGATGCATTAGCCGTCGCACTTTTACAAGCTAGAGGCTTTACCGCGCAAGATTTTGCTTTGTCTCACCCTGGCGGTGCTTTGGGTCGACAACTATTATTGAAGCTTGAAGATATCATGCACACAGGTGACGCACTCCCTGTCGTTGCGCCTGATGCCCTAGTAAGAGATGCTCTACTAGAAATATCGCAGAAAGGTCTAGGTATGACCGCGGTTGTTGGCGATGACGGTCAAATGGCGGGTATTTTTACCGACGGTGATTTACGTCGTATCCTAGACAAGCGCGTTGATATTCATAGCACGCAGATTGGCGATGTAATGACACAAAACCCAACCGTAGCTGAACCCAACATGCTCGCGGTTGAAGGCTTAAATCTGATGCAAGCAAAAAGCATTAATGGTTTGATGTTATGCCATGAAGGTAAGCTAGTTGGTGCCCTAAATATGCATGACTTACTCAAAGCAGGAGTAATGTAATGACAAACACAGTAGAAACCTTATATGGCACAGCAAACGCAGCCGTATTCGAATTGGCAAAAGATATCAAACTACTGATTTGCGATGTTGATGGTGTATTCTCAGATGGTCGCATCTACATGGGCAACAACGGCGAAGAACTGAAAACATTCCACACTCGTGATGGCTACGGTATTAAATCGCTGATGAACGCTGGCATTGAAATCGCGATCATCACCGGTCGTAAATCTCAAATTGTTGAGAACCGTATGACGGCTCTTGGTATTAAACTTATCTACCAAGGTCAAGATGATAAAGTTAAAGCCTACCAAGATATTTGCGATAAGCTTTCTGTAGACCCAATCAATACGGGTTACATCGGTGACGATCTGATCGATTGGCCAGTGATGGAAAAAGTTGGCTTGAAGGTATGTGTGGCAGATGGTCACCCACTGCTTGCTAGACGAGCGAATTACGTGACAACGATTAAAGGTGGTCATGGTGCGGTGCGCGAAGTGTGCGATCTTATCTTACAAGCAAGAAATGAACTCGACATGCATAAAGGTTTAAGCATATGAGTTTTACTCGTATTATCTATTTAATACTCATATTTATTGCTTCTTGGTCGACCTATTACTTGTTCGACAAAGAGCAACAATCAACGATACAAGTGGCTCCTAATTTGGAGCTGCCGGCTTTTAGCGGCAAAAGCCTAGATAACATCAGTTATGACGAAAGCGGTATTCGTAGCTATCAGGTTGAATCAACCTACTTGGAACACTACTCCGTTGTTGGTGATACACATTTTCAAAACCCGGTTCTCTCTGTTTTCCGTGAAGGACATACGATTGAATGGCAAGTGACCGCTGATCGCGCGATCATGGATGAAAATCAAGTCGTCACTTTTTATGATAACGTTTTAGCCAAGAACCTATTGCCAGAGGCGAGCTTCGATACCATGACAACCGATAAAATGGTTGTTGAGCTCACTAGCCGAGATTTTTATTCAGAGACTCCGGTCCATATGATCGGTACATTTTTTGAAACTGAGGGACAAGCAATGAAGGGTAACTTCGGTACCAACAATGCAACCCTCTTTAATTCTGTTCAAGGTAGATATGAAACTCTTACCCCTTAGTTTACTTGCTTTTGCCTTTGCTGCGCCAAGCGTATACGCCCTATCTTCGGATAGCGAGCAGCCTGTCTACATTGATTCAGACAGTCAGCAGCTGGATATGAAAAGCAACAAAGTCACATTCATCGGCGATGTTGTTCTTAAGCAGGGCAGCATCAATATTAATGCTGATAAAGTGATTGTTACTCGAAATGCGGTCAACGGTGAAATTGAAGAAATTCAAGGCTTCGGTAAGCCTGCAACCTTCTCTCAGTTGACTGACGACGGGAAGACACTCTACGGCGAAGCTGACGACTTACATTACCAGCTTGTTGCTGACAGATTGATCATGACTAAGAATGCAATGCTATCTCAAGATGGCAGCATCATTCGTGGTTCTAAGATCACTTACCAGATCGGCTCTCAAAAATTAGTCGCTGACAGTGGTGAGAACAAACGTGTATCAACGGTTTTACAACCTACTGAAGTGAACAAGTAATCATGGCAGTCCTTACAGCAAAGAACCTAGCGAAAACATACAGCAAGCGTAAAGTCGTGACCGACGTAAGCTTACAAGTAGAGTCCGGCCAGATCGTAGGATTACTTGGCCCCAACGGCGCAGGTAAAACCACGTCTTTCTATATGATTGTTGGCTTAGTTGCGCGTGATGAAGGCACTATCAGCATTGATGACCTAGATATCAGTATCTTGCCAATGCACAGTCGTTCACGCCTTGGTATTGGTTATCTGCCTCAAGAAGCCTCGATTTTCCGTAAGTTGTCAGTTGAGAATAACATCATGGCCGTTTTACAAACGCGTGATGAGCTGACTCACGAACAGCGTCAGGATAAGCTAGAAGACCTGCTTGAAGAGTTCCATATCCAACATATCCGAACCAGTAATGGTATGGCTCTGTCGGGTGGTGAGCGCCGTCGTGTTGAGATTGCCCGCGCACTGGCAGCCAATCCTCAGTTTATTCTATTGGATGAACCGTTTGCTGGTGTTGACCCAATCTCGGTTATTGATATCAAGAAAATCATCGTTCACCTACGCGATCGCGGCTTAGGCGTTTTGATTACCGACCACAACGTTCGCGAAACATTGGACGTGTGTGAAAAAGCTTACATTGTGAGTCAAGGACACCTGATTGCAGAGGGTACTCCTGAAGATGTTCTCAATAACGAACAAGTTAAACAAGTTTATCTAGGCGAACAATTCCGTCTATGATTATATAGAGAGTATCGAGAGTTCTTAGAATAATAACTAGGTAAGTACCACTGAATGAAACCCTCATTACAACTTAAGCTAGGCCAACAGTTAGCAATGACTCCTCAATTGCAGCAAGCGATCCGTTTGTTGCAATTGTCTACATTAGATTTGCAGCAAGAGATTCAAGAAGCACTAGAATCCAACCCACTACTCGATGTCGAAGAAGGCAATGAAGAAACGCCTACATCAGAAGAGAAACCTAGCAGTGACGAGAAAGAAACAGTTGAAACCGCAGAACCGGACTTACCTGATAGCTCCGAATTAATCGAAAAATCAGAGATTGGCAACGAACTAGAAATCGATACCACTTGGGAAGACGTTTATAGCGCAAATACCGGAAATACGGGTATTGCCATTGACGACGATATGCCTGTCTATCAAGGTGAAACAACTCAAAGCCTGCACGACTACCTACTTTGGCAACTCGACCTAACACCATTCTCTGAAACTGACAGAAGCATTGCTTTCGCGCTGATTGATGCCATTGATGACTATGGCTACCTCACCGTATCTTGTGAAGACATCCTCGAAAACTTCGATAGCGAAGAAGTAGAGCTTGATGAGATTGAAGCCGTCCGCAAACGAGTTCAGCAATTTGACCCACTCGGTGTTTGTTCAGTGAACCTACAAGATTGTTTGTTACTGCAACTGGCAACTTTCCCTCAAGACACGCCTTGGCTCAACGAAGCTAAGTTAGTACTTACTAGCCATATCGACCAACTCGGTAATCGTGATTACAAACTGGTCATCAAAGAGACTAAGTTGAAAGAAGCAGAGCTACGTGAAGTTTTGCAGCTCATTCAACAACTGGACCCTCGTCCTGGCAGTAAGATAACCCCAGACGAAACTGAATATGTCGTTCCCGACGTATCGGTATTCAAAGATCTGGGTAAATGGTTAGTGACCATTAATCCCGACAGCGTGCCTAAACTAAAAGTAAATCAGCAATACGCTGACTTGGGTAGCAAAGGTAATAGCGCCGATAACCAATACATCCGCTCAAATTTGCAAGAAGCGAAATGGTTAATTAAGAGCTTAGAAAGCCGAAATGAGACGCTACTCAAAGTTGCACGATGTATTGTTGAACATCAACGCGGTTTCTTCGAACATGGCGCAGAAGCCATGAAGCCGATGGTACTGAATGATGTGGCTTTAGCCGTCGACATGCACGAGTCGACTATTTCTCGTGTAACGACTCAGAAATTCATGCACACCCCTCGTGGCATATTTGAACTCAAATACTTTTTCTCTAGCCATGTCAGTACCGACAATGGCGGTGAATGTTCATCAACAGCAATTCGCGCGCTCATTAAGAAGCTTGTCGCGGCTGAAAATACCGCAAAACCTCTCAGTGATAGTAAGATTGCTGCTTTACTGGCTGACCAAGGAATTCAGGTAGCTAGACGTACGATAGCGAAATACCGTGAGTCTCTGGGCATTGCCCCATCGAGTCAGCGTAAACGTCTGCTATAAACTTATTTAGTTAGCTATTTAAGTTTTATATCAGGCAACAAACTGAAAAGGAAAGTCTATGCAAATCAATATTCAAGGCCATCACGTTGATCTTACCGATTCAATGCAAGACTATGTTCACACCAAATTCGACAAACTTGAACGCTTTTTTGACCATATCAATAGTATTCAAGTTGTTTTAAAAGTTGAGAAAATCAATCAGATTGCAGAAGCGACCCTTCATATAAATCAAGGCGAAATTCATGCAGCAGCAACAGATGAAAGTATGTATGCTGCGATTGATTCATTGGTTGATAAACTCGTTCGCCAACTCAACAAACACAAAGAAAAGCTAAGTAGTCACTAACATGCAATTAAGCGAAGTACTTTCATTGGACTGCACCAAAAGTGCAGTCCAATGCACAAGCAAAAAAAGAGCCCTTGAGCTCATCAGTCAAATCGCCGCTGAAAGCTGCGGTCAAGATTCAACAGAACTGTTTGAGTGCATGTTGAGCCGTGAAAAGATGGGCAGTACTGGCATCGGCAATGGCATCGCGATTCCGCATGCTCGTATGAATGTCAGTGATAAAGCGATTGCTGTATTACTGCAATGCCAAGAACCCATCGAATTTGATGCGATTGATAACCGTCCTGTCGACCTATTATTTGCTCTGCTTGTTCCTAGTGAACAATGTAAAGAACATCTAAAAACCCTTTCTTGTATGGCAGAACGACTTAACGATAAGCAGACCCTTAAACAGTTGCGTAATGCTCAGAGTGATCAAGAGCTGTACGACATCATGATTCAAGTGCCAACTTGCGAGCAATAGCATGCGATTAATCGTTGTTAGTGGCCAATCTGGGGCCGGTAAAAGTGTTGCGCTACGAGTCCTTGAAGACTTGGGGTATTACTGTGTTGATAACTTACCAGTAAATCTACTCAGCGACTTTGTCGAATCAGTTCGCGAAATCAATCAGAACGTTGCCGTCAGCATTGATATCCGTAACCTGCCGAAAGAGCCGAAGTTGGTCACAGATACGCTAGAACAGCTAGAATCTGCAACCGACATCGACGTCAATGTGCTGTTCCTAGATGCGAGTAAGCAGACGCTACTGAAACGCTACAGCGAAACACGTCGAATCCACCCTCTTTCGATTGGCCAAGACAAGTTATCACTTGAACAAGCTATCGACTTAGAGAAAACCCTTCTTACACCTCTCGCAGAGCAAGCTTGCATCGTCATTGATAGCAGTGACTGCAACCTTTACGAGTTAAGTGAAAAGGTTCGATTTAAAGTTGAAGGAAAAGAGAAGCAAGAGTTAATCATTGTCTTTCAGTCTTTCGGTTTTAAATATGGTCTCCCTAGTGATGCTGACTATGTGTTTGATGTTCGTTTCTTGCCGAATCCTCACTGGGAGCCGGCTCTTCGACCATTGACTGGGCTTGATGCGCCTATCCATTCTTTTCTAGAAAAGCACTCTGAAGTGCTTGAACTCAAACAGCAGATCCAAGGCTTTGTTGAGCAGTGGTTACCAATGTTAGAGAAGAACAATCGCAGCTACCTAACGGTCGCGATTGGTTGTACCGGTGGCAAACATCGCTCGGTGTATTTAACGCAGAAAATTGGTGAATACTTCGACCAACTTGGACACCAAGTTCAAATTAGACACGCCTCCCTAGAGAAACAACAGCAGGTTTAACCATGGAATTAACTCGAACTGTACTGATCCAAAATCGTTTGGGTCTTCATGCTAGAGCGGCGGTAAAGTTAGTTGAGCTAGCACAAAGCTTTGATGCCACTATCACGATTCACAGTGAAGAAGACAAAGTCGCGACAGCCGACAGTGTTATGGGGCTGCTCATGCTGGAATCAGCGCAAGGCCAACATATCACCATTCAAGCCGCGGGTACCGATTCACAACAAGCCTTGGATGCTGTCTGTCATTTAATTGAAGACAAGTTTGATGAGGGCGAATAGCTCAAAATCACGACGCCAAATACCCAATTGTCCAGAGCAACTTCCGGACACGATTAAATCTTAGTTCTAGCTAAGTTAATGATTTAAATAAGCCCCAGAATTAAGTTACTATTCCAAGCATTGTTAGAATAATGAGATAGGAGGAAAATATGGCAGAGCAATTAGAATTCGACCAAGCTCACCAAACCCTCCAAGAAGTCAGCGAAGCCCTAGAAAACGGCCGATTTGTTCACGTACGCCGACTACTTCAGGACATGGAACCTGAAGATATTGCACACCTTTTAGAAGCCTCCCCTCGCAAAAGTCGTGATGTACTCTGGCAACTCACCGATCCTGAAGACTACGGTGAAATTCTTGATGAGCTAAACGAAGACGTCAAAGATGCTCTTGTGTCGAAAATGGCACCAGAAACCTTGGCAGAAGCAACCGAAGGTATGGAGACCGATGACGTCGCGTACGTACTTCGAAGCCTACCCGACGATGTTTCTCGCGAAGTCCTTTCTCAAATGGACTCCGTTGATCGTGCCTTAGTTGAAACAGCACTATCGTACCCAGAAGATTCAGCGGGTGCGTTAATGAACACCGACGTAATCACGATCCGTGGTGATGTAGATGTTGAGGTCGTCCTACGTTATTTACGTATGCGTGGTGAATTACCAGACGCTACTGATGCATTGTATGTTATTGACGACGACGAACGCCTGATTGGTAACCTATCGCTCAGCACACTGATTACGACACAACCCGATGTTGCGGTTTCCGAAGTAATGGAAGATGCAGACGAAGCTATTGCTGTTGAAACCAGCGCCTCTGATATCGCTAGCCTGTTCGAACGTCGTAACTGGGTTTCGGCTCCTGTCGTCGATGTAAATCAACATCTTGTCGGTCGTATCACGATCGATGATGTGGTTGATGTCATTCGTGAAGATGCCGAACACTCAATGATGAGTATGGCGGGTATGGACGATGACGAAGATACCTTCGCTCCGGTCGTAAAATCCGCACGTCGTCGTAGTGTCTGGTTAGGCGCAAATGTTTTAGCAGCACTCGCCGCAGCGTCTGTGTCTAACATGTTTGAAGCGACACTGAATGAGATGGCAGCCATCGCTGTTTTGATGACCATCGTACCGTCCATGGGCGGTGTTGCTGGTAACCAAACCGTCGCTCTAGTCATTCGTGGTTTAGCACTTGGTCATATCGGTGACAGTAACAAACGCGAACTGCTCCTCAAAGAAGCCTCTATCGGCTTCCTTAACGGCATTCTATGGGCCGTTATCATTGGCGGCATAGTCGTAGCTTGGAAAGGCAATTGGATCTTGGGAGGCATCATCTCAGCAGCGATGATGACAAACTTGATTGTCGCGGGTATTGCCGGTGTAACCATTCCAGTGATGCTGAAGAAGATGAATATCGACCCAGCCCTTGCTGGCGGTATGGCTCTCACCACGGTGACCGATGTAATTGGCCTATCGGTGTTCTTAGGCTTAGCGACCATACTGATCTAGTTAGCAAAAGCAGCTAGCCAACTTTTGGCGAAAAACAAAAAGGGAGCTATCAGCTCCCTTTTTAATTCATCAGATTAGCTTTAATTGAATTACTCGCCTGCGACTTTCATCGACTCAAGCAAGATAGAACCGGTTTGAATTTGCGAACGCGTTTCAACATCGTTACCTACCGCTACAATCTGAGTGAACATGTCTTTTAGATTGCCCGCGATCGTCACTTCCGACACTGGGTATTGGATCTCTCCATTCTCAACCCAGAAACCTGCTGCGCCACGAGAGTAATCACCAGTCACGGTATTCACACCTTGACCCATCACTTCAGTCACAAGGAAACCTGTGCCTAATTCTTTTAGCATTTGCTCAAAGTTTTGACCGGTAGATTTAACGAACCAGTTATGGATACCACCCGCATGGCCTGTCGGTGTCATTTCCATCTTACGAGCTGCATAGCTAGTAAGAAGGTAAGTTGCTAACACACCATCCGTGATAATTTCACGATCTTGAGTGTAAACACCTTCGCTGTCGAACGGACTTGAAGCCAAACCACGTAAGATATGCGGACGCTCAGAAATATTGAACCAATCTGGCAGAATTTTCTGACCTAGGTGATCCAGTAAGAACGAAGACTTACGGTAAAGGTTGCCACCGCTAATTGCCATCACAAGATGGCCAATTAGACCTGTAGCGACGTCGTTAGCGAACATAATTGGGTATTGACCTGTTGGAAGCTTCTTCGCATCCAAACGGCTTACAGTCTTTTCTGCGGCTTCTTGACCAACACGCTCAGGCGTCCAAAGCTCATCACGGTGACGTGCAACGGTGTAGCTGTAATCACGTTCCATTTCGCCATTAGCACCTTCACCAATCACACAACAGCTTGTGCTATGACGGCTTGATGCGAAGCTGGCTAGCAGACCGTGGCTATTACCATAAACCTTAACGCCATAATGGCTGTCGTAGCTTGCGCCATCACTTTGTTTGATCTTGTCGCTGTACGCGAGTGCTTGTCTTTCAGCAGCAATCGCAATCTCAGCGGCATAGTCAGGGTTCGGCTCATCAGGGTGAAAAAGATCCAAATCAGGAATTTCTTTCACCATATATTCTTTAGGTGCTGGACCTGCAAACGGGTCTTCAGAAGTGTATTGAGCAATATCAAGCGCGGCTGCGACGGTTTGAGCAATCGCCTTCTCGCTCAGATCAGATGTAGATGCGCTGCCTTTCTTCTGGCCGCGATAAACAGTAATGCCTAGAGCACCATCACTATTAAATTCAACGTTTTCCACTTCACACATACGTGTTGAAACACTTAAACCCGTTGACTTAGTAATAGCGACCTCAGCTGCGTCTGCACTCACTGATGCCATATCCAACGCTTTAGCTACTGCGGCTTCTAGCTCAACTCTTTGCTGGGCGACTTGCTGTTTTACATCCATATCTATTCTAATTTTTTAGGTCAATATTACGTAGGATAACAAGAATTTCGCTTTCTCCCCAAGATTCTTGCTAAAATAGGCAATATATTCGTTTGAGATAGTGACATAGGCAGAAAAGATGGCTCGCAAAAACCAAAAAGCCCCATGGGAACCAGAAGAAGAAATCATCTGGGTAAGTAAGACTGAAATGAAAACGGACATGGACGCCCTGCAAAAGCTGGGAGAAGAGCTTGTTGAACTAAAGCCTTCTATTCTTGATAAGTTTCCTTTGTCTGAAGATCTGGCTTTAGCGATTAAAGATGCACAGCGCTTTAAAAATGAAGCAAAGCGCCGTCAGCTTCAATACATTGGTAAAGTAATGCGTAATGTAGATCCAGAGCCGATTCAAGCGGCTTTAGATAAGATTCGCAACAAACACTCTCAAGCAACAGTTGAACTGCACAAACTAGAGCAACTGCGTGACCGCGTTGTTGCTGAAGGCGATGCTGCCATTTCAGACGTGATGGATATGTACCCTGAAGCAGACCGTCAGCGTCTTCGTCAGCTAGCTCGTCAAGCTAACAAAGAGAAAGCGGCAAATAAACCTGCTAAGTCTTCTCGTGAAATCTTCCAAATCTTAAAAGAGCTAAAGCTAGGCGACTAATTTTTGCTTCCCTTTACTCAGAAAGATAATAAAAGACCTAGCATATGCTAGGTCTTTTTGTATTCGAAGCTCTCAATATTAAGAAGTACTCAATATCAGGACTCAGTCGTTATTCTCCTGCTCGAACAAAGGAACTCAATTCGCCTTGTGGGTGATCGGCAGTTAGCGCATCTATCGAGTCTTCGACTAAAACCTTACCCAGTGCCACAAACACAAACTTGTTCGCGATACTGCGCGCATCACCTAAGTGGTGGGTCACCATCAAAACAGTAATGTTTCGCTCTGCTGCTAATCGCTTCACTAAGCTCAGCATCTCTTCACGAAGTAAAGGATCAAGCGCTGAAAAGGGCTCATCAAGTAGCCAAATATCATGCGGCTGTACAAAACATCGAGCTAGCGCAACACGCTGACGTTGACCGCCCGATAAATGCTCCGGCAATCTATCCAAGTACTCCGCGACCCCAACTTGTGCAGCTGCTTGCTCAACTTCAAGCTTTTGGGTTGCCGTAAGCTTTAACCCCGGATGCAGCCCTAAACCAATATTTTCACGTACAGTAAGGTGGGCAAACAGATTATGCTCTTGGAACAACATAGCTAATGGGCGTTGATGCGCCTCTTTGCCTATCAAAGATTGTCCTGCTACCGAGATCTCACCCGATGTAGGCTCAATAAAACCAGCAACCAGCGCCAGCAGTGTTGATTTACCCGCACCACTAGGCCCCATCAATGCAACAATGTCGCCCTGCTCTGCTTGAAAATCAAAACTAAACAACTCTCGGTGATAGTGGTAGTCCACATCTTTCATCACTAACATCATCGGTTCCTTAACCCTTTAGCATCTAGCTTTGAGTTTCGAGTAAATAAAAATTCAATCAGACTAAAGCTACCGACACTCAATAACAGCAGACTGACCGAAACAACGGCGGCGGCTTCCATCTGATAGCTGCCTAGCAATTGGAATAGATACAAAGGTAGTGTTCTAAAATCATGACTGCCAAACAAGGCAATCGCACTTAAATCTCCCATTGCAAGCATGAAGCTAATCGAGAATGCGTGCGCCATAGGTTTACGTAATGCTCGCCACTCCACCAACCTAAATCGCGTGAAGCCGGTCATCCCTAAACTCGCGCACACATATTGATACTGCTGAGACAGGTGCAACATAGGTTGAGCCAAGGTTTTAATCACGTAAGGCAGCGCCATCAAACTGTTTACTGCAACCACAATAAAGAAAGCCAAGCTGAACACATCGGTAAATGAACGCAGCAATAAGAAAAGACCAGTACTGATGACTAACCCCGGTGTCACTAAGATAATAGTGCCAATCAGTTCGATTTTATCGGCTCGAAAATTCTTATTCTGCAAGCGCCATGCGCGACTGGTCAGCAGTATCGCAATACCAATAAAAACGGCGATAACACTGGCCAAGGAAGCGACACGCACCGAGGTCATTAACGCCGCCCAAAACGGTTCACTGCTGAGCACCGTCAAAGCTTGAGAGTTAATACCACTAAAGATAACCATGGCTAATGGCGGCAATACCAGCATTGAGACTACGATGATCCAAAAGCTATCCCAAGCTTTTGACCACCAGCTGTCCTTAACCAAATATTTCTCTTCCGACAGCTGGCTGGCTGTCACGGAGATAGGCTTAGATAAGCGCTGAATACTCACTGCTAACACACCACACAGTAGCATTTGCCATATTGCGAGTAACGCACCAGCCTGTAAGTCAAAGTCGAATTTAATCGCTTGATAGATGGCTAGTTCAATAGTGGTCGATTTCGGACCACCACCCAACGCCATCACGGTAGCAAAGCTGGTGAAGCACAACATGAAGACCAAGCCACACACATGCGGCAGTTGCTGTCTTAGCCTCGGCCATTCAACCCATTTAAATTTATTCCAATGACTCATGCCCAAATGAGCACACAGCTTGTGTTGCTCGGCAGGCACGGTATCCAAAGCTTGTAAGAGTAAACGGCTAGCATAAGGCAGATTAAAGAAAACGTGCGCCAGTAAAATGCCATTCAAACCATAAATCGAGAATGGTAATTCAATGTCGAAGTTAGCCAAAAATTTAGCTAACCAACCACTGTTGCCGTAAATCGCCAGCAAGCCAAATACGCCGACTAACACAGGCAGAACCAAAGTCGACGCGAACAGTCTTAATAACAAAGCTCGTCCAAAAAATTGCCTGCGACACAGAGCGTGAGCAATGGGTATAGCAAAGCCAACACTCAGTAAAGTTGAGAGTGTCGCTTGATAAAAACTGAATTTCGTTACATGCCAATAGTAAGGATCTGACCATACTTGGCTGATATCAAGAGAAGGGGCATTGCTAAGCAATGCCCCAACCGCTGAAACCACGAAGGCGGTAATGAGTATCGCAACCCAGATCCCGACCTTAGGTGTTTTCTTTATCATAAATTGATTATTTACCGTAAATGGCTCATTCCAAACATCACGAATGAGCCTTTAAGTACAGGACGCTCATCTTTTTAATAGTAAGTTAAAAAGTAAGTGCACTCTGCCATTCGTGAATCCAAGGTTTGCGCTTAGCGGCAATTTCTTCAGGCGTAAAGCTCAGAGCTTTCTGCGGTACCGTTAACTGCTCGAACCCTTTTGGTAGTTCGATGTCAGTCACTGGGTACATCCAGTTGCCCGTTGGCATCGCTGATTGGAATTCGTCACTTAGAATAAACGCCATAAACTCATCAGCAAGTTTCTCGTTCTTGCTACCTTTTACCTTGGCTGCCACTTCAACTTGAGTGTAATGACCTTCTTCAAAGCTTGCTGCTGCGTACTTAGAATCACTTTCTGCAATGATGTGGTAAGCCGGAGAAGTCGTATAAGACAACACTAAGTCCGACTCGCCCTCTAAGAACATAGAGTAAGCTTCAGACCAACCTTTAGTCACAGTAACCGTTTTCTGAGCGAGCCTCTTCCACGCGGCTGTCGCTTCATCACCGTAAACAGACTTCATCCATAGCATCATGCCTTGGCCTGGCGTTGAAGTACGTGGGTCTTGATAAATAACCTTCAGATCATCACGCTGCTCAACCAATTCTTTCAAGCTCTTAGGCGGGTTTGCTAATTTCTCTTTGTTATAGATAAACGCAAAGTAACCAAAATCATAAGGAACAAAGGTGCTGTCGTTCCAACCGTTAGGAAGTGTCACTGATGACGTATCCACACTGTGCTCAGCCAATAAGCCCGTCGCTTTCGCCTCAGCCATTAGATTGTTATCTAGGCCTAACACGATGTCTGCTTTGCTGTTACCACCTTCAAGACGCAAGCGGTTAAGAATAGACACGCCATCTTCTAGCGCGACAAAATTCACATCACAGCCACACTTTTCTTCGAATGCTTTTTCAACGGCAGGACGAGGGCCCCAATCCGCAGCAAAAGAATCATAGGTATATACAGTTAGAGTATTGTCTGCAGCAACGGCAGAAAAAGAGATGGCTGTAGTAACAGCAAGAGTTGTTAATGTGAATTTCACTGGACGCTCTCCATGGTCTGAGCGGCACAGGTTTGAGGGAGGAGAACAGTAGAAGTTGTTCCTAACTCAATTCCTACGCCAGCATTATCTGGTTCAGGTTTACGGGTCCCAAGCACTTGCTTGATCTCAGCTCGCATTCATTATTTGAATGGTTCGCTCCCCGATGAGTGTTCAGAATTGTAATTCGAATTTTAACAATAAGCTATCAAGTTTGGATCAATTACGTTGATCGTACCCCCAACGTGGCACTAAACCTTGCTCGATACCAAGATGGTCTAGAATGCGCGCGACCATAAAATCGACCAGATCTTCGATCGACTTAGGTTGGTGATAAAAACCCGGAGCCGCAGGCATGATCGTCACGCCCATGGTCGAGAGTTTGTGCATATTCTCTAGATGCAGCGTAGAAAATGGCGTCTCACGAACCACCAACAGCAGCTGGCCTCGCTCTTTCATAACCACGTCTGCTGCTCGCTCAATCAGGTTATCTGATAGGCCATGAGCAATTGAAGCTAAGCTTCCCGCAGAACATGGACACACCACCATCTGCTTCGGTGCTGCAGAACCAGAGGCAACCGGTGAGAACCAGTCATCTTTGCTACACACCACCAGCTTTTCTGGGTCGCAACCTAAATGCTTAACCAAAGCTTGTTTCGCAGCATCTGGCCCAGCAGGTAACCTAAGTTCATGCTCAGTCGCCAACACCACTCGCGCTGCCGACGATATCAGCAAATAAACCTGATAATCTGCCGACAATAGGCATTCAAGTAAGCGCAGTCCATAAGGCGCACCAGATGCGCCTGTGAAAGCGAGGGTTATAGCTTTATCGTGTTTCGTCATGTTCTCAATTACTTCAAATTATAAGGTCTTGGATCAGTTAGCCCTTGAGTGCCAACGCATCCAACAGTTTTTGGTGAATACCACCAAAGCCACCATTACTCATTACCAAGATTTGGTCGCCCGCTTGTGCCTCTGAGACAATTGTAGCAACGAATGCGTCCATGTCATCACTCACGTGTGCGGGTTGATGGCACGCATCGGCCACGTCTTGTACAGACCAATCAATGTTATTCGGTTGGAATAAGTAGGTAGAATCCGCCTGCTTAAGCGAATCAGCCAAGGTTTCTTTGTGCACACCACGCTTCATGGTGGCAGAACGAGGCTCTAAAACGGCAATGATTTTCTTTGTGTCGACCTTATTACGTAAGCCGCCCAGCGTAAGTTCAATCGCTGTAGGGTGATGAGCAAAATCGTCATAGACAGAAACGCCTGCCACTTCGCCTTTAAACTCTAAGCGACGCTTGGTATTAATGAACGTCGCCAGTGATTCACACCCTAAATCAGGCGTAACACCAACATGTCTTGCCGCCGCAATCGCCATCAAGGCATTGTTGACGTTATGATCGCCAACCAAATCCCAATCTACGGTTCCAACACATTCACCTTGGAAGTACACCTCAAATTTAGAGCCGTCTTTAATCAGCTTCTTGGCATCCCAATCACCGAGTTCACCACTCGACTCAGTTTCACTCCAGCAGCCACGAGATAACACATCTTGGATCGCGGCATCTTGCTTCGGTGAGAAAATACGGCCATTACTTGGCACAGTGCGAACCAAATGATGGAACTGTCGCTTGATTGCCTCAAGATCATCAAAGATATCTGCATGATCAAATTCGAGGTTATTCATCACTAACGTTCTTGGATGATAATGAACAAACTTAGATCGTTTATCAAAGAAAGCACTGTCGTATTCGTCAGCTTCAACCACGAAGAACATGCTTTCACCAAGGCGAGCAGAGATACCAAAATTACCCAGCACACCGCCGACAAGAAAGCCCGGTGCATAACCGCAGTCTTCAAGGATCCAAGCCAGCATACTCGATGTTGTTGTCTTGCCATGCGTTCCGGATACCGCCAGAACCCAACGGTCATGCAACAAGAACTCTTGCAACCACTGAGGCCCAGAAGTGTATCTAAGGTTGTTATCCAATACATACTCAACACACGGGTTACCACGACTCATCGCATTGCCAATGACCACTAAGTCAGGTCTTGGTTCTAATTGGCTCGGGTCGAACCCTTCAATAATCTCAATCCCCTGAGACTCCAACAAGGTGCTCATTGGAGGATAAACATTCGCGTCACTACCAGTAACCTTGTGACCTAATTGACGAGCCAATACCGCAGCACCACCCATGAAGGTGCCACAAATTCCTAAGATATGAATATGCATATATTGTTTCCAAACGCTTGGCTAAATGAGCCATGTCTAAATCAAACTACTTGCACTCATTATCATTAAATGGCGATTAAAAGCGAGCCACAATGCAAAACAAATTTAGTCGACATAGTAAGTGAGATCTGTGTCGCTTAGTTCATTACCATTAAAAAGATCTAACCTTTAGAATTTAGGTAAGCGTCTAGATGAATAAAGCCCATATAAGAGGCTAATTCTACAGTGCTCAAATCCCCCCTAATATTCAGAGAAGTTTAAGGAAATAACATGTCTGAGATGCGCACCCTTGGTGAATTCATTGTTGCAAAACAAAATGACTTCCCCCATGCAAGCGGTGATCTATCATCCCTTTTGTCATCAATTCGTCTTGCTGCAAAAATTGTTAACCGCGAAATTAACAAAGCAGGTCTTGTCGACATTACTGGCGCTGTTGGTACAGACAACGTTCAAGGTGAAGAGCAACAAAAGCTAGACCTGTACGCGAACGACAAGTTTAAAGCTGCACTTGAAGCCCGAGACCAAGTTTGTGGTGTTGCGAGTGAAGAAGAAGACGAAGCCGTTGCCTTCAATAAAGAGCTCAACAAAAACGCAAAATACGTCGTGCTGATGGATCCACTTGATGGCTCTTCAAACATCGATGTGAATGTATCGGTTGGTACAATCTTCTCTATTTACCGTCGAGTATCACCGATTGGTACTCCGCCAACACAAGAAGATTTCCTACAACCTGGGCACAAGCAAGTTGCCGCGGGTTACGTAATTTACGGTTCTTCAACCATGCTTGTTTACACAACAGGTGCTGGCGTAAATGGTTTCACCTATGACCCATCACTGGGTACCTTCTGTCTATCTCATGAAAACATGATGATCCCTGATGAAGGCAAGATCTACTCGATCAACGAAGGTAACTACTTCCGCTTCCCAACAGGTGTTAAAAAGTACATCAAGTACTGCCAAGAAGATGAGCCGAGTGACAACCGCCCTTATACTTCTCGTTACATTGGTTCTCTAGTATCAGATTTCCACCGTAACCTGCTGAAAGGCGGCATCTATTTATACCCAAGCACACAAAGCCACCCTCAAGGTAAGCTGCGTTTGCTTTACGAATGCAACCCAATTGCTTTCCTTATGGAACAAGCAGGCGGTATCGCTTCAGACGGTGTTCAACGTATCATGGATATCAAACCAACAGAGTTACACCAACGTGTACCTTTCTTTGTTGGCTCAACAGACATGGTTCGCAAAGTAGAAGAGTTTCTTGAACTTAACCAAGACTAATCCTCTCGTTTATTTCTCAAAATAACACCATTAAAAAAGCCAGCATTCACATGCTGGCTTTTTGTTTGTTCGGTTATCGAGTATCGACTCTGTTATTTATTCGTCAACTAAAACTGTTGTTCCGCTTACACCAGTCACCCGAAAGTATTTCTTTATTAGCTGTTAGATCAAGCTGATACAAATATACCCATGCTAATCCAAATTTAGTCTCTATTTGCTCGCGACGATACTCAACAGGAACATCTTCTAGCCGATCGAGCGACTCCAAAATTTCGTCGTTAATGATATAGACCTCGCCAGCGACACTTTTCTTTCCAAAAATCATCGCTGGATAGGCACCTAAATCAAAAAGGGCAAACGACTCTGGTGTATCAAAGCGCCCCAACAACTCACAATGCTGCAAATAGTGGTGATTAGACTGGCCTTCTCTCAACGTGCCATAGACGAACACAAGATGCTGCATAAACCCTCCACAAGCCCTTCATACTTTTACTTCGATGAATGGCTGAAACATTATCTACTCGAGCTCAAATTGCTCTATTCAAACTTCTTTACTCGAACTCGAATTGATAAAGAAGATCTACGGCACTGTCTAGGCCTGATACAGCTTCAACATAGAGGTCCTGCATCAATCGATAACGAACGGTAAATTCACCTAACGAGTTGAAGATACCCACGCCATATTTCACCTGTAAGCCAGGCAGAATATAACCACTTACCGTTACTTGTGAATCATCACCAGAACCTGCGGTATCCAGTTGTAAATCTTGCACACCAAACGCTTCACCGATTTCGCCGACAACTTTACCGCTCTTCGCCAAACTCAAGCCAATTAAGGTGGTTGTCATCGAACCGCTCGACTCACCGTCGATATCTTGGCCACGCAAAATATAAGACAGCGCATTCGCTTGAGGCATCGCTGGGTCAGAATAAATCTCGATGGTCGGCTCTGTCGCAGGGCCCGTCACTCGAATACCTGCGGTCACATCATCCTGAGTATTATCTGGGTTACGTATCGCATTGATTGCTACGTATGGCTGATCTGGCGGACCATTCATTAGAATCTTACCTTCTTCGATCAACAGGTCTTGTCCGAATGATTGGTAAGTACCATCGACGATGTTCACTTCACCGGTAATGAATGGACCTTGGTCTTTTTGAGCCACATTGAGCTTACCAACCAAGTCGCCTTCAAGACCGAATGCTGACAATTTAAAGTCATCACCAATGGAGATATTAATATTGGTCATCACATTGAACGGAATCGTATCTTCATTTTCTGGCTCAAGATCTTTATTCAAGATAACTTGATCAGAAGACACACCAACCGCTGATGGTGGCAAGTCTTCAACAACAATACGTCCCCATGGTAATGCAATGTCACCGGTTATTTTCGCAAGCTCTGGCGTGACATCAATGGTCATGTCGGGAACAACCTTCACCTTAACCATAGGCGGGATAACAACCATCAACTCGTCGGCAAACACTCTGACATTAGAGTGCCATGCTTGAAGATCCTGCCAATCCCCAGAGCCTTCGATATCAAGGTGACCATCAGGTGTTTCAACATTGGCATCTAACTTCGCGCTATAGCCGTCAAAGTCGAGGTCAATACGACCATCTTTAATATCCACTGGCGTCACATCGCCTTTGACTTGAATACCATCAACAGAGAATTGGCCAAAGACTTGAGGATGCATCAAGGAGCCTTTTACTTTTAAATCACTCTCAAGATCCGCCTTCAATAGGCTGTATTCACCAAGAATCGGCTGTAAGAAATCCAGATGGAACGTTGTCAGCTTAATTGCCGAATCAACCATTTTGTCTTCAGCGAGAATATCCGGTAGCGACACCGTGCCAGACAAATCGCCATTGTCAGACACATCCAACTTAAAATCGGCATCCAGTTTGTTATCTTTCAGTTGGGCATTCAATGCAACGCTTTCCCAACCTAGTGTGATTGGCTCTCCGACTTGCTGAACAACCTGACCTTTCGGCATATCGACGCTAACCGTCACCTCAGGTTCACCTTGTTCCGACCACTTAGCATGAGCGGTCGCATTCACTAAGCCCTGTAGTTGTGTTTCTTTAGGCACAAAGGCTTTAATCTGTTCGAAATCGAATTGGTTTATCGCCAATTTGGCCTCACCCGACTTGCCGACACGCACGTCTTCATCCAGACATACACTCGAACCCGATTGCTTCCAACAGTGCGCTTGTACATCAGCAAACTGATTATCGACATCCGCCTTAATTGCGACAGGTTGATCTAATACCCAAGGCCCCTGTTGAGTGGTAATTTTGACTCTGTCTAACGACCCATCCCAAATAAGAGAAGGCTTTTGAATCAACTCACCAGAAATCGCTAAGCTTGTAGACACGATGTCGGATATCACATCAAGTGTCACGGTATGCTTCTTCTCACCACCACTCACCGTTAAGTCAATGCTTTCAACGCTTTGATCTTGATAGGTTAAGTTCTTGGCTTTTAGTACAAGATCGGCTTGAGCCTCTGGTAATGGAAGAGGAATCACAGAGCCATTAAGAGACAAGGACTCCAGTGTAGCCTCGTTATTCCAATCGACCTTATCAACATTTAAAGCAAGGTCGACTTCAGGCTCTTTCGTTGGACCGCTCAGTTGAATGCTACCAATCACTCTGCCTTTCAACTCGGGAATACTTTTTGCGAGCTCAGGGAAGAAGATCTCAACGCCCATGTCCCATTGCTTATCAAGCTCACCCAGCGCCTTAATCGAGTTAACACCGTGAGCCAAACTCAAACCACTGGTTTTCAGTTTAGGTTCACCGCTCGCGCTGCGATCAGACGCTGACAACTGCCCTTCGATATCCAGAGGGTATTCTCGCAAGATCCCTTCAATATCGAGCTTAGGCAGTTCAATCGCCCAACCACCCGCTTCCGTCAACTCACCCGAAGTGACGATGCTTCCGCTAATGTTACCTTCGGCTTCAGGCCACTGTAGACCCGGTTGTATGTCTTTGAGCGTCACATCAGCTTGCCAATTAACGAGCTTCTTCCAGTTCGCTTTGACTACACCATTTAGTTCGCCACCCAAGGTATTCAGTTTCAAGCGTTCAAGTTCAATCTGTTCTGTGGTGCCTTTACCTTGCAGGTCGATGGCTAACGCAGGTATCTCCTTACCGTTCGCTTTGCCTTTAAGTTGCACATTAAAACCATCTAATGAGCCATCGGCTTTGAATTTCTCGATAGCCGCTTGATAGTCACTTTTACCGGTTAGAGGCCATTGCGCTTTACCTCCCTCTAAAAGAAGGTCAAATGGCAGAGTCGGCTCTAAGGGCTGAATATCGCCAGACAGTTGTGCCTCAATCAATTCAGAAAACTGAGAATCTAAGTGCAGCTTAGCCACGCTTCCTTGTGCTTTCAGCGATAATTTCTGACCAGCGAGGTCGGTTTCTTTCACTAACGCATCCAAAGAAAGTTCTAGCGGATAGCCATCCTTGAACTCAACCTTCGTCGCTAAATTCGCGCTTACTTGTGGCATATCGAGTTCGAGAGTAGAAATATCGACCGTATGTTTCCCTGCTCGAGCTTCTAGTCCAAGGTGGTTTACCACAATCGGTGTTTCTTGTTCTAAAGTGAAATTGTTGAGATCAAAACGCTCCAGTACAACCTGCAAAGGAATTAAGACTTCAGGTAACTCGATAGCCGTTTTAGTGGCAGCCTCTAGTTCTACCGTTTCTGTTTGCGGTTCTTCTGTCGACTCAGCAAGCTTAACTTTTAGGTCATTGAACAAGGTTGGCGATACCGTCAGCGTTTCCCCCTGCATACTCAGAGCCGTTGAGAACAAACCCCATTCAATTTCATGACCCAAGATATTCAGCTTGATATCAGACAACGCGATACGATTGATCACTATTGGTAGTGGTGTTTTCACTGATGTCACGGGCGGAGTAGGTTCTGCTTCCTCTGTTGAAGCTGGTGGTAATTCAGTAAATGCGAAATCCAAACCTTGAATCGCTAAGCGGTCGACACACAATTTAGGGTCGAGTAAACAACGAGGATTAATCGCCAAGTTCAGCTTTTTTACCTTGGTGTCGATATGCAGGCTGTCATCTTTAAACTGAACATTATTAAGCGTAAAGCTTGGGAACAGAGCCCCTTTAGTGCTTTCTACTTTAAGTTGTGGCAATGCTTTTTCAGCGCCCCATAGCACTGTATTCAACCCTGGATTGGTGAACAAAACAAAACCGAGCAGAGCTATCAACAACAGCAAAATAGACGTCAGTGAAATTGACGTCCATTTTATGCATTTGCCCATCACTTTGATCATAATTCTGGCCCTAAACTAAAGTGTAACTGGAACTCATCACCTTTTGCTGCATCTAGGCCCCAAGCAAAATCTAAGCTGACAGGACCGACGGGCGACGCCCAACGAACCCCGACGCCAGTACCATGTTTCCATTCAGGTTTATCATTGAAGGCATCACCAATATCGTAGAAAGCCGCACCCCACCAATTACCAACCAATCGGTATTGATATTCAAAAGAGCTGGTTGCAATGAATTTCGCACCCGTTAGTGCGCCACTTTCATCACGAGGAGAGATAGATTCATAACCATAACCACGGATACTGTTATCACCACCGGCAAAGAACCTTAGCGAGGGAGACAGCTTCTCAAACTCGTCGGCAAAGTTTCCGCCGAATTGAAGGCGAGTTAAACCGCGGTGATTATTACCAATGCTGCGAATCCATGCTGTTTGCCCTTGAAAACGCACTACCTTAGTTTCAGATAATAAGGTGTCATCAGCCGCTTCAAACATAATGGTTTGTTTATCGCCCCACATCGGCATCGACCCACCACGCGTTCGAGTTCGCGAGAAAGAGATACCCGGCAACACGAATTGCGCTAAGTCATCTTGCAAACCTTGTTCATAGTTTTCGACCAAGTATCGAATAAATACAGTACGTTGCCAGCCATTATCCAGACGCCAATATCTTTCTAAGGCTAAGTTTGACTCCAAACTTTTGGTATCTCGATTATCCAAGTTCTTCATACCGTACTTGATTTGATAGTAGTCATTAAGCACGTCATCCAATGGGATTTTATAAGCTGCGGTAATCGTCTGCTCGGGCTTGGAGATCGACAGGCTACTATTGAAGCTATGACCTTTCTCGTTAACCCAAGGTTTCTTCCATTTTAGGGTGCCTTTTACACCAAGGTCTGTTGATACACCGATACCGGTTTCGATTTGGTTACGCGCTTGCGGAGCAAGACTCACCTTCATCGGTATTTCACGGCCTTCGCCCAATTGGCTTAAATCAGGTTCAACAAAAACAGAAGAGAACCAATCCGTATTGGATAGGTTTTGATTGTATTCACCAACTTTGGTTATCGAGTAAGGTTCGCCATCCTCAAATGGTTTGAGTGACTGCACCTTATCTTCTTCAATCTGGCTACCGGTAACCTGAGTGGTACCAAAGTGGTAGCGGATACCACTGTCATAATGAAGGCGAACATAAGCACGATTTAATTCGGGAGCGACTTCGAGCTTACTGAGGTCGTAAGCCCCATCAAAATAACCTTTCGCTAATCCAAGGTTACGTATCGACGATTTCAAAGAATCATAATTACTATGATTAAGCACTGAGCCTTTAGACAAATTGCTCTTGGCGATCAAAGCCAAAAAGTCAGGATCATCTTTGGCCTCACCAGTTAGAACGATATCTGAAGTATAAATAACAACAGGCTCTCCCTGCTCAACCGTGACCGTCAGCTCGGTATCATCTTCGGCGTGAGTAAATGTGATGCGAGGTTGGTAGTAACCTAATGCATTCAGCGCTTCTTTGATCATAGATTCCAAGCGTGATTGGAACCTTAGCGAAACCGAATACTCTTCTTCAGGGATCGCACTCAGATAAGCATCAACATTATCCTCAAGCGCTCCATCTAGCCCTTTAATTTCAAGGGAAACGTCAGCGAAAGCGAGCGTCGATGACAGTAGAGTGCCAATCAGAACTGGTAAAGTTTTTCTTATCATGTTTAATTGGTGAAGAAGTTATCAATACGTTAATAAGTGAAAAGAAATAATACCGCTAAAAAGGCATTGAGTCTGTAATAAATCCTGCAATAACACGGTCTAATTTAAAGACTTAGTCAATATGAACTAACCGTTGATATGAACCTACAGTTAGTAAAAGCCAACGCGGTAAACGTATGCGAAAAGGAATATAACATGCTAAACAAACAACAACTGGTTTCCGCAGCAACCGCATTACCGGGAAATGCTGACCCAATCCAAATCACTGAGCGCCATTTTATCAATCAAACGGACCTAATCGATGCTCCTACGGGTTCTCAACAAGAAGTCCTACTTGGTATGGGATGCTTCTGGGGAGCTGAGCGTTTGTTCTGGCAACTGGATGGCGTGATCTCCACATCCGTTGGCTACGCAGGTGGGTACACGCTCAATCCTACTTATGAGCAGGTATGTAGCGGGCAAACCGGCCATACCGAAGTTGTTCGTGTCATTTTTGATAGCGAACAAACGTCTTTAGCTCGAATACTTGAGACCTTTTGGGAACGCCATGACCCAACTCAAGGTATGCGCCAAGGCAACGATTTGGGGACGCAGTATCGCTCGGCAATTTACACATTCAGTGAGCAGCAGCAAGCTGTTGCCGAACACTCCAAACAAGAATATCAACGAGCGATGACTGAATCTTTAGGCAACGAGATCACGACGGAAGTTCTACCTGCTGGAAAATATTTTTTCGCGGAAACCTACCACCAACAATACCTAGCAAAAAAACCTAACGGTTACTGTGGGTTGGGCGGTACGGGTGTGTGCTTCCCTCCGCAATAATGTGTGTTAGGCATACCGACTAGAACGTCACCCATAAAAAAAGGGCTTCCACTTAGGAAGCCCTTTCTCACTATAAATCTATTTAATACAAGACAACTCAATAAAGCTCAGTTACACCGGCAACGCCGCAATGGTGCCGTTAACTTCTTTAAAAATAGTGAGCTTTTGTTTGTCTGAAACTTCAGGAAGAAGCACCTTGCCTTGGTCGAAGCGAAACTCTCCGATACCTTCAATAGCAAACTGGCCTTTGAACAGGACTTTAACGAAACGCGCCACCTGATGTGGACGGTAAGTAGAAAATTTTCTTAACATAATACAACCTCAATTCCATTTGAGTACTACAGTCACGCACCTGAACACCACCGTATTCAAAGCACATTAAATCGCTAATTCCTTTAGCAAACAGCAAGATAATCTATTGTTCATCTCGATATCGATGCATTATACCTTTTGGTAACAAGCCTGCAACTTATTTCTACGTCGTACGATAAAAAAGTTAAAGAGGCATTTTTCAAATTTCATATTATACTTCTAGAGCAAACCAATAAGCGGAACAAAAATATAATGAAAAACAAAACTCTACTGGCTTTTTTAGCCGCAGCCTCTCCACTCTTTGCCAATGCTCACAACTTATCTGTAGGTGAAACTCTGCCTGCTGTCGATGTTAGCAACTATGGTGAAATCGTACTAAACGACGGAAATACTGGATATCAAGCTTGGGCAACCAACGCTCTTCTAGGTAAAGTTCGCGTCGTTCAAGCAATCGCTGGCCGCAGCAGCTCTAAAGAGCTCAACGCACCACTGATGGCAGCCATTACAGCATCGAAATTCTCAGAAGACAGCTACCAAACCACCACCATCATCAACCAAGATGATGCGATTTGGGGGACGGGGTCTTTTGTTAAATCATCAGCCGAAAGCAGCAAAGAAGAATTTCCATGGTCTTCTATGGTGCTAGATGAAGACGGAGCCGTCGCGTCATCATGGGCTTTAGCAGAAGAAAGCTCAGCGATTATCGTTCAAGACAAGCAAGGTAAAATATTGTTTGTTAAAGAAGGCGCTCTCAACGAATCAGAAGTCACGCAAGTTATTGAATTGATTAAAGCCAGCCTTTAATCAGATAATCGCGTCTTTTTCGAGACCTGACCAAAGGATATTGTTATATTATAACAGTATCCTTTTTTAATTCTGTGGTTAATCATCCTCATGTGGCAAAACACACCTAACAATGTGAAACGCAAAACAGGCTTGTTGCTTGGGCTGATGCTTATGTTAAGCGTGTTAGCAGCGACACATATTGTGGATATCGACCCAGATCATCACTCTTCACATCATTGTGAGCTGTTTTCGATAAATCAGTTCATTACGGCGCACTCACTGCCACAGATCCCAGAGTTCCATTCAGAATTTACTGCCACTATCACAGAATCAGTAATTTCGTTACAGCGCCTGTATTTCGCTTATTTAGCGCGTTCACCTCCTGTAAAGATCGCTTAATTACCACTATTTTTTAATTAATCTTTATTCAGGAAAAAAACATGAAACCTACTATTTTAGCCGTTGTTATCGGCATGACTGTCTCAACGAATGTTCTAGCTAACGAAGAATTCCGCTCTCACGAAGCACACGTGCACGGTAAAGTTGAAGTAAACATCGCTCAAGATGGACAAGAGCTGCTTGTTGAAGTAACAGCTCCCGGCGCTGATGTGGTTGGCTTTGAACATGCTCCAGAGACTGCTGAGCAGAAGAAAGTGTTTGAGCAAGCTATCGCGCAATTAAATAAGCCAGAAGAGCTATTTGGTTTCAACAATGCAGGCTGTACGCTGAAGTTCAAGTCAGTGACGAACACCTTGGAGGGCGATCATGATGACCATGAAGGCCATGACCACGCGGAACACGATCATGACGACCACAAAGGCCATGACCACGCGGAACACGATCATGACGACCACAAAGGCCATGACCATGCAGAGCACGACCATGACGACCACAAAGGTCATGATCACGCAGAACACGATCATGACGACCACAAAGGCCATGACCATGCTGAACACGATCATGATGACCATGATCACTCAGAAGGTGGGCACGGTGAGTTCACTGTCGAGTACCATTACCAATGTTCAAACATTGAGAAGCTGGATACCGTTAACACCCAATGGTTCTCTAAATTCGGCAACACCAAGTCTATGACTGTAAACCTGTTAACCGACAGCGCGCAAATTCAAGAAATACTTAATGCCGAGCGTATTAGTTTTCAATTCTAATCACGATTAGATTGAATTAAACGCAGATAAACAGCCAAGTAACGACCTGCTTACTTGGCTGTGCAAATCGGTGTGTTCTGGGAATTTATTTTTCTAATAGCTGTCCAGTAAATACACCGCTTTAATCATTGGAGCTAATATGTCTTTTGACAGTTCATCACTTGTGGTCAAACTCGAAAATATCAGCTTTCGTTGGAAGCCTGAATTATCCCCAACGCTAGAGATCCCCTCACTGCATATCCAAGCCCAAGAGCACCTTTTCATAAAAGGGCCTAGTGGTTGTGGGAAGTCAACATTATTAGGGTTATTGACCGGAATTAACCAAGCAGAGCAAGGTGAAGTTTCTATCCTTGGCCAAGATCTCACACAGCTAACGCCTCGTCAGAGAGACAAGTTCAGAGCCGATCATATTGGCTATATATTCCAACAATTTAATCTGCTTCCTTACTTATCAGTGATCGACAATGTGACGCTTCCTTGCCAGTTTTCAAAGATTCGTAAACAGCAAGTCACTGAAAGTCAGAACAGCCTGCAAGCCACCGCTCAAGAATTATTGCTCAGATTAAAGCTACCACAAGCCTTAATGAACAAACCTGTTACTGAGCTGAGTATTGGTCAACAGCAACGTGTCGCTGCAGCTCGCGCTTTAATCGGCCAACCAAAGATCATCATTGCCGACGAACCAACATCGGCTTTGGATCATGACAACCGAGAAGCCTTCATCGAATTGTTACTCGAGCAAGCAAATCAAGCCGGGTCTACTCTGATATTTGTCAGTCACGATCCAACATTAGAAAAGCTGTTCACTCGAACCATAGATTTAAAAACCGTTAACCAAGCTAAGGTTGTCGTATGAAAGTAATTACTCACTTAGCCCTAAAAAGCGTACTCAACCGTAAAGCCACCGCTATTCTGACGATTCTCACCGTGGCAGTGTCAGTGATTCTATTACTCGGTGTTGAACGCGTAAGAACCGAAGCAAAGAGCAGTTTTGCTAATACGATTTCAGGTACTGACCTTATCGTTGGTGGCCGTTCTGGTCAGGTAAACCTACTGCTTTACTCAGTATTCAGAATCGGTAATGCGACCAACAACATCGACTGGAAAAGCTATGAAGAATTTAGCCAGCACAATGCCGTAAAGTGGGCGATACCCATCTCATTGGGAGATTCGCATAAAGGTTTCCGTGTGATGGGTACAAACCATAGCTACTTCGAAAACTATCGCTATGGAAGTAAGCAACCACTTACTTTTCAGCAGGGTAAGGAATTTAAACAGCTATTTGATGTAGTAATTGGGGCTGATGTCGCGAAGAAGTTAGATTACAAGATTGGTGATCACATCATTCTTGCACACGGTATCAGTGATGTTGCCTTTAGTCGTCATGACAACCTGCCCTTCACAATTGTTGGAATACTCGCGCCAACCGGCACACCAGTAGATAAAACCGTGCATGTTTCGTTAGAGGCCATTGAAGCGATTCACGTGGGCTGGGAATCAGGAGCCAACCTAGGGCACACGCCAGATGCAGAAACATTAAAGACCTACGATTTCCAACCTAAGCAGATTACCGCGATGATGGTTGGCCTTAAATCGAAAATCCAAACCTTTGCACTGCAACGAGAAATCAATAATTATCGCCAAGAACCTTTGAGCGCCATTATGCCGGGTATTGCTCTGCATGAATTGTGGGGAATGATAGCCGTGGCAGAACAAGCACTACTGATTGTTTCAGGGTTTGTTGTAGTCGCGGGACTATTAGGAATGCTAAGTAGCCTACTGACTAGCTTGCAAGAAAGACGTCGAGAGATGGCCATTTTACGTGCTATGGGAGCAAGGCCTCGCCATGTCTTTGGTTTACTGATCAGTGAAGCAAGTGCACTGACCTTCCTTGGCATAACACTAGGGGTTGCCGTTTTGTTTGCCCTAATCGCAGTAGTTGCTCCTATTGTGCAACAAAGCTATGGTATCAACATATCGATATCCGCAATCACCCCTCATGAGTGGAAACTGCTTATACTGGTACAAGTTGCCGGAATCATTATCGGCTTTATTCCCGCTTTCAGGGCTTACCGTCAGTCATTGTCTGATGGCATGACTATTCGAATCTAAAATAGGAACCTACGATGCAACGCAAATTCCTACTGATATTTGGGCTACTTCTATTCCCATTTATCAGCACAGCTCACGCTGAAACCGCACCGACTGACGAATCGGTATTAACTCTGGATTGGATTGATTTAATTCCGGAATCAGAACGTGCTCAGCTGGATTCGTTCGGCATGCCGACAGTTAACCACGACAGTATGGACAAACCTCAACAATCGACACTTGGCGCTGTTCGCCCTGAGTTGAATGGCAGCACAGTAAAGATTCCTGGCTTTGTGATTCCATTGGAAGGTGATGAAAACATGATCACTGAATTTCTGCTGGTACCGTACTTTGGCGCATGTATCCACGTGCCGCCACCGCCGCCGAACCAAATCATCTACGTGAAGTTCCCTAAAGGTGCGCCAATACAGCAGCTATGGGATGTAATTTATTTAGTAGGTACGCTAAAAACCGAGTCAATAAGCCACGACTTAGCTCAAACAGGTTATCTTATTGAAGGTACAGCAATAGAAGAATATGACGACATGTAGTCATTAGAAGGGTGGCTCACGGATGAGCTACCATCACTGAACAAGTGAACTTATTCAATAACAGTTTCATAACGATATTGTTTGACTAGTTTATGCGATGTAATTAGACAAATAAGCTAGGACAGCCACATAAGTAGCGAGTAATAACCCTATACTAAGCTGTTTCTTCAGCTTGTTATCATTGACTTGATTCATAACTCCTCCTTGAGAATTACAACAAATTTAACATTTTATTATCATTAGCAAAAGTAAAATTTTGTTGAAACCTTCAACTCTGCACGCAAAATCTAGCCACCAATAAGATAAAGATTTACATTTTAGACAGTTAAGTCGTTTCCTTAGAGTACTCTTATGTCAGAAACCAAACAGCCAGTGATCATTGAGCATGCTAGCGATACACAGCACAAGCATGAGAAAAAGCCTCATATTGCCGACAGCACAAGCAGAATGCTGCACATCGCACAGAGCTTCGGCTTAGATTCCTTAATCAGTCATAGTGCAAAACCAAGCGATAAAGCAGGAAGTACGCTTATCGAGCGGGCGCTATTACGAGAGAAAAAACGTAAAGAACTGCGTCAAAAGAATCTAGAACAGATTCTGAAATTGGCGCACTCTTCATGTAAGGATGAAGCGGCTGGAGATCCTGATCAGGACTGGTTATACCGCTTTTTCGATATGGCACAAGAGATCCACAATACATCGATGCAGAGACTATGGGCTCAGGTATTAAAAAGAGAAGTCACCAACCCAGGTTCGACGTCGATGAAGGCATTGCAGATCTTGCAAGACATGACACCAAAAGAAGCACTCACCCTACAAAGAGCGGCATCACTTGGCTGTAGTTTTGGTAGTGATAGCAGCAGAAAGCTATTACTTGGTTTCAAATCTCATGCTGGAATATTCAGTTTCGGCAAAAGAGACACCACCAACACCATCAACCTTGGTGGACACAACCTACCCTACTCTAGCCTACTCCATTTAATTGAGCTCGGTATCATTCTAGGCACTGAATTAGAGTCTGGTGAGATTGACTTAGACCCAGCGTTGCACCTGACTTATCAAGGTAAGAGCATGTCACTGGCGCCTATTTCAAAAGGGGTTAAGCTGGTTTACTACCGATTCAGTCCAACAGGTAATGAGCTGTGCACCTTACTTGGCAACAAACCCAACATGCAGTATTACGACCAACTGATTGCTCTTTTAAGTCAGAAGTTCACGGTACAGACAGAAGTAAAAAGCAGTGTGAATTACACCGTCTAAGCACTCGACGGTGCAAAAAATAGACGGTGTGAAAAGTGAAAAGTGAAAAGTATTGAGAAGAATAAAGAGAATCTAGAGGATAGGTTTCTTGTCTCGGTAAACTAAGGCTGCACTATTTATCGGTCGTGAATAAACAGATAAACAGCTGAGTAGCCTTAGTCATACCAACGATCTCAGTTGGCTAAAATATTACGCTTCTCTAAAGCATCAATACACAATTCAACCAGTTCATCGAGTGTCTTCTCGCCCGCAGGTAGATCTATCTCAGGATTCTGAGGCGCTTCGTACACTGAGCTAATGCCAGTAAAATTCGGGATTTCTCCAGCACGCGCTTTCTTATACAAACCTTTAGGATCACGCTGTTCGCAAACCTCAAGTGGCGTATTAACAAACACCTCTAGAAACTCACCTTCCGGCAATAAATCACGCACCAACTGTCTCTCCGCTTGATGTGGAGAAATAAACGCTGACAACACGATCAAACCCGCGTCCGCCATCAATTTAGCGAGCTCACCAATACGACGAATATTCTCTCGACGGTCTTGCTCAGAGAAGCCCAAGTCGCTACATAATCCATGACGAACATTATCACCATCCAATAAGTAAGTATGGTAACCAAGCTGTGCTAAGCGGTTTTCTAATGCACCAGCGACTGTCGACTTCCCAGAACCAGATAAACCCGTGAACCAGAGCACGGCTGGTTTTTGTGATTTCAGATCAGAGCGAAATGCTTTATCAATCGAGTGTTGATGCCACACAACATTCTCATCTTTTGGTTTGAGTACTGCGGTCATAATTAGTCCTTTAAATAAACAGCATTAAAATGGGAAAAAGTAAGGAATTAGGGTCAGCACCAAGCCCGAATAGACAATCGAGATTGGGATGCCGATACGCAGATAATCCGTGAGGTGGTAATTACCTACGCTATAAACAAGTAAATTGGTTTGGTAGCCGTATGGCGAAATAAAGCTGGCGCTAGCACCAAACAGAACCGCCATAATGAATGGCATAGGGTCAACGCCATAGCCGATAGCCATGCTATAGCCGATTGGGAACGAGAGTGCTGCGGCCGCATTATTAGTAACAAGTTCTGTCAAAACCAATGTCATGAAATAAGTCGCGACTAACGCACCAAACACGCCCCAGCCATTAAAGGCTTCCATAAACATCAGCCCCATCCGCTCAGACAAACCCGATGAAATCATCAATTGAGCAATAGAAAGTGCAGAGCCAACGATCACCACAATATCAACCGGAAAACGGCGACGAAGCTCACCCAGTTGCACCACACCAAAGGCCACCAGCAACAGTAAGAAACCAGCCAGCCCTTTGATAATCGGCACGACTTCAGCAAGGGCTAAACCAATCACACTGGCAAAACCGAGCAATACAAACGTCGATTTATCCGCATCAAGCTTGGCACTCGAGTCCAAGTCATTCATCAACACAAACTCTTTGTTGTGTTGCTGGCGCTGTTCTTCAAAGCGTTTGCCGGGAACCAGAATCAAGGTATCACCAGCGGTTAGTGTGATGTTTCCAAGACCACCTTCAAGGCGCTCATGGCCACGACGAATGGCAACCACAACCGCATCAAAACGATCTCTGAACTGGCTGGTTTTCAGGGTTTTGTTACAGAAGCTTGCCGACGAGCTCACCACAACCTCAACAAAGCTCTGGCCGTTAAGGTGATGTTGACCAAACAGAGTCAATCCTTGGATTTCTTGGAGTGTCGCTACACTTTCAACGTCGCCACAAAATAGCAGTCGATCACGAGCTTGCAGTATAAAGTCAGGGTCAATAGACGCCGTTGTTTCACCGTCTCGAATCACTTCCGCTAAGAACAGTTTTCTCAGAGCTCTAAGATTATTCTGGCTGACGCTGCGGCCAACTAAAGGAGAACCCGGCTCAACTCTAGCTTCTAGAAAGTAAGGCAGATCATCTTGGGAACCATCATCGTAGCTGGGTAAGAAGTAACTCAGAGGAATAAGGATCAACACGCCACCGACCAAAACCGCCAGACCGATCAAGGTTGGTGTGAAAAAGTTTAAGCTCGGCAGCCCTGCATCTTCAACAAAGCTATTGATGATCAAATTGGTTGAAGTGCCGATCAATGTCAGCGTTCCACCTAAGATGGCAGCGTATGACAGAGGGATAAGCAGTTTAGATGGCGCATGTTGTTGATTACGTTTGATCGCCCCGATCAAAGAGACAACCACCGCCGTGTTATTAGTAAAAGAAGAAAGTAGCGCTGTGGAAATACCCAACTTCGCAACCACGGTACCTAGCCTACCTTCAGAGATATTGCGGCTAACCCAGCTGATTAAGCGAGTTTTCTCCAACGCACTTGATGCGAGGATCAGAAGAATTAAAGTCAGTAACGAGGAGTTAGTGAAGTTATTGGCTAAGCTCGACAAGTCGATCATACCAGCCATAAAAGCAATAAACGCCGCGCCAGCAAAGATAAAGCTTGGCTTAATACGGGTAACGAGCAGGCAAGTAATGATGCCGAGCAAAATCGCTAATACAAATCCTTGTTGCCACATATACCCGTCCTTTATGGCGGAAACGATGAGTTTCCGCCTGATTCAATAAGCTGTTGCTTGGTCGTTTATGACTTCAGTAATTGGCTTAGATCTTTGGCATCCCAATGAGGGAAATGCTTACGAACCAGAGCGTTGAACTCAAGTTCAAATGCAGAGAAGTTACCGACTTGCTGTTCAACAGAGTCCAAACGGTCTCGAATCAAACCCGCACCAACCGTCACGTTGGTTAGTCGGTCGATAACGATAAAGCCACCGGTATCGGCACTCTCACGGTATTTATCCAGTGCGACAGTCTCGTTCAATGACCATTCACACAAACCAATACCATTCAGTGGCAACTCATCAACAGCGTGAGTCGACAAGTTGTTGATGTCATATTGGTGACGAACCGTTTCAACCTGACCGACGGTTTTCTTGCCTGCGATTTTGATGTCGTAAGCTTTACCCGGTTGCAGTGGTTGCTCTGTCATCCACACGATGTCAGCCAATACATGGTTAGTAGATTCAATTTGCGCGTTTTCCAGCACAATCAAATCACCACGACTGATATCAATTTCATCTTCAAGAGTCAGTGTTACCGCCAAACCCGCTTGTGCTGATTCAAGTTCACCATCAAAGGTCACAATGCTTGCCACCTTAGAGGTTTTACCTGAAGGCAACGCCTTGATTTCATCACCCACGCTGACACGACCAGAAGCCACAGTGCCGGCAAAGCCACGGAAATCTAGGTTAGGACGATTGACGTACTGCACTGGGAAACGGAATTCGCCCGCAGAACGTTTTTGGTCAATGTCGACGTTCTCTAACACTTCTAATAGAGACGGACCTTCGAACCATGCAAGCTCTTTGCTTGGCGCAGCAACGTTAATACCTTCAAGTGCCGAAACTGGCAGAATCTGAATATTAGTTTCGCCCTCTAGGTTTTCAGCAAACTCTAGGTACTGATCGCGAATCTCCTCAAAACGATCTTGCGAGTACTCGACGAGATCCATCTTGTTGACTGCGACGATGAAATGCTTCAAACCAAGCAGGTTAGAAATAAACGAGTGACGACGTGTTTGATCCAGTACACCCTTACGAGCATCAATCAAGATCACAGCCAGATCACACGTTGAAGCGCCTGTTGCCATGTTGCGCGTGTACTGCTCATGCCCAGGAGTATCAGCAATAATGAATTTACGTTTTTGCGTCGAGAAATAGCGATAAGCCACATCGATCGTGATCCCTTGCTCACGTTCAGCTTGCAAGCCATCAACAAGCAGTGCCAAGTCAGGCTTCTCACCTGTAGTACCCACTCGTTGGCTATCCGAGTGAACTGCTGCTAACTGATCTTCATAAATCTGTTTTGTATCATGGAGCAAGCGACCGATTAACGTACTTTTACCGTCATCTACTGAGCCACAAGTTAAAAATCTAAGCATAGATTTATGCTGATGCTGACTTAGATAACCTTCAATCCCTAGTTCAGCCAATTCGGCTTCTACTGCACTATTCATTTTTCTTTCCTTAGATTCTTAGAAATAACCTTGGCGCTTTTTCAGCTCCATAGAGCCCGACTGATCATGGTCAATCGCTCGGCCTTGACGTTCACTAGACGTTGCCACCAGCATCTCTTCAATAATGCCTGTTAACGTATTCGCCTCAGATTCAACGGCTCCGGTTAGTGGGTAACAGCCCAAAGTACGGAAGCGAACGCTTTTCTCTTCAATCACTTCACCTTCTTGCAGTTCCATACGGTCATCATCAACCATGATCAGCATGCCATCACGCTCAACCACAGGACGTTTGTCTGAAAGGTAAAGTGGAACAATATCGATGCTCTCTAGGTAGATGTATTGCCAGATATCAAGCTCAGTCCAGTTAGATAGTGGGAAGACACGAATGCTTTCGCCCTTATTAACCTGACCGTTGTAGGTGTGCCAAAGCTCAGGACGCTGGTTTTTTGGATCCCATGTATGGTTCTTGTCGCGGAAAGAATAAACACGCTCTTTCGCTCGAGATTTTTCTTCATCACGACGCGCACCACCAAAAGCGGCATCGAACCCGTACTTGTTTAACGCCTGCTTAAGGCCTTGAGTTTTCATGATGTCAGTGTGCTTAGAAGAACCATGTACGAACGGGCTACATCCCATCTCAATACCTTCTGGGTTCTTATGCACTAAAAGGTCGAAGCCGTACTTTTTAGCCGTACGATCACGAAACTCAATCATCTCGCGGAATTTCCAATCCGTATCAACGTGCAATAGTGGGAATGGAATCTTGCCTGGATAAAACGCTTTGCGAGCTAAATGAAGCATCACAGAAGAATCTTTACCGATGGAGTACATCATCACTGGGTTATCAAACTCAGCAGCAACTTCACGGATAATATGAATACTTTCCGCTTCAAGCTGTTTTAGGTGGGTTAAACGTTCTTGGTCCATTTCAGTGCTTCCTTTAAGGCTCGCAGTACGAGCAATTCATTACTTGGTCTTGCCAAGCAAGGGATTTAACTCATCCACTTGAGTGAATGGGAGTATTGGCACTAGAAGAAAACAGAAGCTTCGTTTTGAGCTATCCTTGCTATTCATCTGCCTGATACGTCCTTGATATAGGCATTATGACGAGCCTCTCATATTACTGGAAATTCTAAAATTTCATTTTTTATTCGAAAAGCTGATAAGGGATGGGATTCATCGATAAATAGGTGAAATGAATGGACTAATACTATCGATGTGATTTGTACATTGATTGAGCAGGTTTGGGAGGCGTCTTGCAGAACACCATAAAGTAATCGATCTAAGTCACGAATTAACATTCGTTGTAATCATTGTTTCATTCGGTTTTGTTACATTACGCAACGAATTTTCTACTATCCACTTTGGAGCTACAAAATGAAAGTTGCAATGAAACCTTTGTCATTGGCTGTACTTGCGGGTCTTGGTTTGACTCTAGCAGGCTGCACAACAACACCAGATACCGATGAAGTGATTAAATTACGTGTCGTAGAAACGACGGATATCCATACCAACCTAATGGATTACGACTACTACAAAGACAAGCCATCGAAAAAAATCGGCTTAGCACGTACTGCAACTCTAGTAAAAGAAGCTCAAAGCGAAGTAACCAACAGCGTATTAGTTGATAACGGTGACTTGCTGCAAGGTAGCCCAATGGGTGACTACATGGCGGACAAAGGCATCGAAGCGGGCGAAGTTCACCCTGCATATAAAGCAATGAATCAACTAAGCTACGACGCTGCAAACCTAGGTAACCACGAATTCAACTACGGTCTTGAGTTCCTAGAAGAGTCTATCAACGACGCTGATTTCCCATACATCAGTGCTAACGTTTACGACGCAGAAACTAAAGAACACTACTTCACGCCATACATCATCAAGACGCACACGTTTGAAGATACTGCTGGTGTAAAACATGAAGTAAAAGTGGGTTACATCGGTTTTGTTCCACCACAAATCATGACGTGGGATAAGAAGAACCTTGAAGGCAAGGTGATCGCTCGTGACATCATTGAGACAGCTAACGAGTTAGTGCCTCAAATGAAAGCGGAAGGCGCTGAAGTTATCGTTGCTATCCCTCACTCAGGCGTATCAACTGACCCGTACAAAAATGGCGAAGAAAACTCAACGTTCTACCTATCTGAAGTAGACGGCATTGATGCAATCGCATTCGGCCACTCTCACGCAGTGTTCCCAGGCAAAGGTTTTGATGACATTCAAGGCATCGACAACGAAACGGGCACAATGAACGGCGTTGCGGCAGTAATGCCAGGTCGTTGGGGTAGCCACGTTGGTGTTATGGATCTAACACTTGCACAAAAAGACGGTAAGTGGGAAGTCGTTAAAGGCCAATCAGAAGCACGCCCTATCTACGACAAGATCGAGAAGAAATCTCTTGCTGCCGCTGATGAGGGCATCGTAACAGCACTAGAAAAAGACCACGCAGGTACTCGTGAGTTTGTTAACCAACCGATTGGTAAAGCAGACGATGTGATGTACAGCTTCTTATCTCTAGTACAAGACGATCCAACAGTTCAAATCGTTAACCTTGCACAGAAAGATTACGTTGAACAGTTCATCCAAGGCGACCCAGATCTAGATGGTACTCCAGTACTTTCAGCAGCTGCACCATTCAAGGCCGGTGGCCGTAAGAATGACCCAGCAAACTTCACTGAAGTTGAATCTGGCCAACTGACATTCCGTAACGCAGCTGACCTGTACCTTTACCCGAACACGCTAGTCGCGATGAAGGTAACAGGCCACGAAGTAAAAGAGTGGCTTGAGTGTTCTGCTGGTCAGTTCAACCAAGTGGATATTAACTCAACAGCACCACAACAGTTGATCGAGTGGGATAACTTCCGCACTTACAACTTCGATGTTATCGACGGTGTTGATTACCAAATCGACGTAACTCAACCTGCGAAATACGATACAAACTGTAAAGTCGTTAACCCTGACTCACAACGTATTGTTGGCCTAACTTACCAAGGGAAGCCAATCGACATGAAGCAAGACTTCCTGATCGCAACCAACAACTACCGTGCATACAGTGCTAAGTTCCCAGGTACAGGTGAAGACTTCATCGCATTTGATGCACCAGATGAAAACCGTACTGTTCTTGCGAACTACATCTCTCGCGTAAGCAAAGAGCAAGGTCAAGTTAGCCCAACAGCTGATAACAACTGGTCATTTGCGCCAATCAAAACGGATAACAAACTAGATATCCGCTTTGAAACATCTCCAAGCGACAAAGCGGCAGAGTTCATAAAAGAAAAGGGTCAATACCCGATGAAACGTGTTGCAACTGACGATGTTGGTTTTGCTGTTTACCAGATTGACCTAACTAAATAGATTACCCAGTAATCCATAGTTAACGTTCTGAAAGGCTGAGTTTAGCGACTCAGCCTTTTTCTTTTGTTATTTATAAACCGAATCCACTGCCCTACTTTTCTCACCGTAAACACCCGCTAATTCAACCCCCAAACAGCACGACTCAAACCGTCAATCGATTTAAGTCCCCACAAAAAAACACTAATCAGCTGTAAGTTTTTCTCTGCTCCTCCTGTCTATTTAATTTACTACACTCAATGAATGGCCAATAAGCCATTCATCTATAGGATAGATAAGGGTATTTGATGAGCACCGTCGAGAGTATTCAAGCATGGTTAAATACAGGAGAAGAATCGCTGCTATGGCTGATGCTTGGCATTATCGCGCTTTCTTACTTGCTTGAAGATCTGGCGATTGTTACAGCGGCAGGTTTAGCAACTCAAGGACTCATGCTTCCTCAATATGCATTACTTGCCATTTTCATCGGCATTGCCACAGGCGATCTCGGCCTCTATTACCTAGGTAAATCAGGACGTTATTTCCGAGGCGTTCGTTACAAAGCCCTCAACAACCGATACTTTCGTGCGCTTCGCACTAAATTACGTCAAAACGCTTTCAGCAGTCTTTTTGTCATCCGCTTTATTCCAGGGCTTCGTACCGTTGGTTTTACCTTAAGTGGCTTTTTCGCCATCCCACTGCCTACTTTCTTGTTTGCCGTTATTAGTGCCACAGCGCTCTGGACTGGCATTGTCTTCTCTGCCATCTACTATTTAGGGACATCAGCGTGGCTGCAAACCTCTGAATATCAATGGATCATCATCCCGTGTGCCATCGCTTTGCTGTTTATCGGCAATCGATTAATGAATAGAACCTACTCTAGAGGATTATCATGAGTTCACCGCAAGATATTCGCATCATTCCAGCACATCAAATCAATGCAGGCATGCCCTTGCTTGAAAAAGATACCGTGCGCAGTGTCTCTCCTTATGAGTTTCTTCCAACTTGGTTTTTCTACACGCCAGTGGTGATTCAAAGCCTGATGCAAGGGTTACGGCACTTTGACTGGGCGCTGCCGCTCATCGCCAACCCGAGCATCAAGTTAAGCGGCATGGTAGGCGAATCAAAACACGAAATACTGAGCCTTGCCGGATCATCGAGTCAGCGTTGGATCTCTCCGTTTATCACCTTAACCAAAACGGATCTTAGCAGTAAGAAACAAGCCGAAGATGCGCGCAGCGCACTCATACAGTCGGATCTCGATTTCCCGATTGTGGCCAAACCGGATCTTGGTTGTCGAGGTGTTGGCGTTAAGCTGATCAACACACAAGATCAACTTGAGCAGTATGTTGAATCTTTCCCAAATAATGCTCGCTTTCTATTGCAAGAAAAGGCGCCTTATCAAGCCGAAGCGGGTGTTTTCTATGTTCGCTACCCAAATAAAAAGCAAGGCGAGATCATCTCGATCACACTCAAATACGCACCAATGGTGGTGGGCGATGGCAGCTCGACACTCAAGCAGTTAATTGAAAATAGCCCGCGTGCTGGGCAACTTAGTCACCTGTATCTACCGAGACATGAAGATAAATTGGATCAAGTGCTCGCAGAGGGCGAAGAGTTCCAACTCGCGTTCGCAGGCAGCCATAGCCGTGGTTGTATCTTCCGAGACGGCAATCAATACATCACTCAGGCTTTAACCGAACGCTTAGATGAGATATTCGACGACTTCGATGGCTTTCACTTTGGTCGACTCGACGTCAAATTCAAGGACATGCACAGCCTAATGAACGGCGAGGACTTCACTATCCTTGAGGTCAATGGCGCAAGCAGTGAGGCCGGGCACATCTGGGATCGCAACACACCGCTGCGAGAGATATTTTCGACGCTACTCCTGCAATACCGCATTCTTTTTGATATTGGCGCTCAACAGAAACAAAGAGGCCACCAGCCTCCTTCTTTTAAGAGCTTATTTAACGCGTGGCAAGAAGAACGACGTCTTGTTCAACAATATCCGACCACCGATTAACTTTGTACGAGGATCATGAATGAACCCCATAGCCCAACCGAGCGCCCTCACTTCTTTCTCTCCTAGTATCAAGGGAGCGGTAGAGATATTGAATCAGGGTTTAGAGTTTTTGTTAGCGATATCTGACAGCGACTATCTGACACGAGCAAAGCCGCACGTCACAAGCTCTATTGGTGAGCATACTCGTCACACGCTCGATCTTTTTCACGCTTTGATTTTAAAAGAGAATGCGACCGTTGATTACAACACTCGTCGTCGTGGTCACCCCGTGGAATTCGACAGGTCGATTGCGTTGAAAGAGATCCATTACGTGATCAACTGGCTTGAACGATTAGACCGTAGAGATCTCGAAGCGCCTATCATGATCCAAACCGAAGTTTCGATGGATACACAAGTATTTGCCAGCTTGCCTTCTACGCTAGAAAGAGAGGTTACCTTTGCTGCGCTGCACGCCAATCATCATTACGCGATGATCAAGGTGATCACGACCTTTCTTGATGTCGAAACATGCAACACCTTTGGTTATGCCCCAACCACCAGCAGCTATTTGAGGGAGCAATAATCATGTGTTCAGTATCTTGGCTACTTGAAGACAATGGCTATCAGGTCTTCTTTAATCGTGATGAACAAAAGACACGGGCACTGGCGATGCCACCTAAACAATATCGAGTTAACGGCGTCGATATCATCATGCCACTCGACCCAACCGGTGGTGGTAGCTGGATCAGTATCAATGAGTTCGGGCTTTCGTTATGCCTACTCAATAACTATCAAGGCATCGTACCTGATGGCCTTTTAGTCAGCCGTGGTTTGTTACTCAAGAACCTATCATCGAGTCGTAATATCAGTCAGCTCTCTGAAGCATTTCATAAGCTCGATCTGCACTCTTTTGCCCCATTTACCTTGCTAGCTTTCGCGCCGAACTTAACTCAACACCATGGTTTGGTTATCGCCTATATGTGGGATGGCATTCAACAAAAAATAGTCGAAACCGATTCTCCGCTGTTCTCATCCGGTGTTGATTTAGAGCGAGTGCAAGCCTATCGACAAGCAAAATACGATCAGCTTATGGCAATGGGTAAGAATCAACAGAACTTACTTCAGTTTCACTCTCACCATCACAGCGAACAGCCTCATTTAGCTACCTGTATGCATCGTGAAGACGCGCACACCGTAAGCTTTACACATTTACGCAATCTACACGGCCAAGCCTCAATGTTTTACGCACCCGGCTCGCCTTGTGAACCCATTAAACCATGCCAGATAAATCAACAGCGTTTTACCTTCGATTTATCACCAGCAATCAATCTATAGATGGAGTCCATCATGAGAAAACTATTAACCATGGTCATGCTACTTGTTAGCCCATATGTATTTGCCGCCGATGAAATCTACACAGGGTTCTTTAGCAGTAAGGCGCTCGATGGCTACGACACTGTGGCTTATTTCACTTCAGGTAAGCCTATTGAAGGCAGTAAAAAATTCAGCACCGAGTACAGAGGCGCGGACTGGTATTTCTCTTCTGAAAAGAATCTGACTTTATTTGTTAATAATCCTGAAAAATATGCCCCTCAATATGGTGGTTATTGCGCTTGGGCTGTTTCAGCAAAAAGTGACTTTGCACCTGGTGACCCGAACCAATGGACAATTGTTGATAACAAGCTTTACCTCAACTACGACCAAGAGATTAAACAGCGTTGGGAACAAGACCGAGCACAGCATATTCAAAAAGCCGACACCGTTTGGCCGCAACTGATCAAATAAGGGAATAACCATGACATTCACTCCAGCTAAACATATTCCTGCGGCATTTATCGCTTTCGTATTTGTTCAGTCGCTGTTTTTTAAGTTCACAGGCTCATACGAGACTGAGCATATCTTTGGCACCTTGGCGACATGGTCGGGCTTAAGTTGGTTCGGTTCATTTGGCGGCTACTTAATTGGGTTTGCTGAATTGATTGCTGCCATTTTGCTGTTTACTCGTTGGCATGGCCTAGGTGCCATCATGAGTGTGGGAATTATGAGTGGTGCGATTTTCTTCCACCTGTTTACACCACTCGGTATTCAAATGCCTGAGTTTAATGCAGCGGGTGAAATTGTCGGTTATGACGGTGGATTACTGTTTGGTATGGCATGCCTAGTGTGGTTATGCGGTGCATTTTTAAGTGTGAAAGATTTCAAGAATCAAGACGGTTTCCTAAACAACTTTAGTCAATAAGGTAGCTTCATTATGATTGATAGTCCTTTTCGTTTACCACGTTACACGCCTTTTGGTTTAGGTGAGTCTGTTGTCGAGTGGGCAACTGGGCTATCTAAGCTAGACAAACTCTATCAAGATAGACCTGATGAGTTATCTAGCTTTGAATTCATGCATCACACCCTGTCAGCACTCAATATCGACTATTCTGTTTCCGCAGGCGCCACTGATAATATCCCAGAGGAAGGGCCTGTAGTCATTGTGGCCAACCATCCGCTTGGCGCGATTGAAGGTGTGATCCTTGCTGATCTCGTAGGATCGGTAAGAAAAGATGTAAAGGTGTTGGCGAATGAGTTGCTCAAGCGACTGCCTGAACTGGATGATCTTTTCATCGGAGTCGATGTCTTTAATAGTAAAGAGTCGAAACGAACCAACGCCAAAGCCATTCGAGATGCCAATCGCCATTTAGCAGATGGTGGATTGTTGATTGTGTTCCCTGCTGGCGAAGTATCGAGTTACCGTAAAGGGGCAAAAACACTGACAGACATCGAATGGAGCAAATCAGTCGCAAAGTTCGTCAAACGTCATCAGGCAACTACGGTTCCTATCTTTATCAATGGTAAAAACAGCGAGCTTTTCTACCAAGCCGGACGAGTTCATCCACTGCTACGAACGGCTTTACTTGGGCGTGAGCTTCTTAATAAACGAGCGACTACCATCTCTATATCTATCGGCTCTTCGATCCCATATTCAGAGATAAAATCGTTTGAACAAGAGATGGATATCGTCAACTATCTGCGACTCAATACCTATCTGATGAGTCAACAAGATAGCCCTAGCACGCCAATCCATGCACCCTCTTTTGACACTCAGGTTATTGCTCCTATTCCATCAGAAGTACTCTCTATAGAAGTCGCGTCACTGCCTCAAGAAATGAGATTACTTGAACAGGGCGATTTTGAGGTGTATTGCACACCGAGCCAGTCGATCCCCAATTTAATGCGTGAGATTGGTCGAGTCAGAGAAGAGAGCTTTCGAGAGGTTGGCGAAGGCAGCGGGCTTGCCTGTGATTTAGATGAGTATGACCTTTACTACCATCAACTGTTTGTGTGGAACAAAGCTAAGGCTGAACTGGTTGGGGCGTACCGACTTGGTATGGTCGACAAGTTGATCGCTGAGCACGGGCTTGATCAACTCTACTCTCGAAGTCTGTTTAACTACAATCAAGAGTTCATTGATACCCTTGATAATAGTATTGAACTTGGGCGTTCTGTAGTGAGCAAGCCTTATCAAAAGAGCCTTAACTCACTATTACTATTGTGGAAAGGTATCGCGGCCTTCGTGTATCGTCACCCTCAATACACTCACCTATTCGGCCCGGTCAGTATCAGTAATGATTACAGTCATAATGCTCGCCTGTTGATTGCGACGACTTTATCGATACATCATTATGACGAAGAAAAAGCGAATTTAGTTTCTCCCTCTTCACCACTCAATACCAGTAATCATGTGTTCTGGCAGAATCACCTGTTATCGTCATTGGCAAGTGTTCCTCTGCTCTCTAAAGTGTTAGCACGTATGGAGCAAGGAAAAGGCCTACCAGTACTACTACGCCAGTATCTAGGGATGAACGGTAAGTTGGTGTGCTTTAACGTCGACCCATCATTTAATGATGCTCTGGATGGCTTGATTGTGGTTAACCTTAAGAAAGTACCACTGAAGACCTTAGGTAAATACATGGGCAGAGAGCTCGCTCAAAATTATCTAGAACAGCACGCTCGACGCTGATTTAGCCTGCTCTGTACCTATACTCAAATAAGTGCGATGATTTCGACACTTATTTGGGTTAGGTTATTTCCATGCACACCTCTTTTATCGAACAACTACAAAGCTTTGACTTCTCTGAAAGTCAGATTGAATCTCTATTAGCCGTCGCCAAGCCGCTTGAGCTACCAACCAGACACATCCTAATCAATCAAGGTGAAATGGCGAGTTCAATCTACTTTGTACTCGAGGGATTGTGCCACGCTTGCTACCTCACCAATGACGGCAAGCAATACAGCAAAGAGTTCTACTGGGAACAAGATTGGATCATCGGCTTTGAGAGTTTGATAAAAAATCAAGCGTCCCCTTACCTATTAGAAACGCTCACACCAATTACTATGTTAGAACTGCCAATGAACGCGGTTATCGAGTGGCGCGCATCAAACAACCCTTTGTATTTAAAGTTATTAGAAACTCAGCTGATGCATAAGGAAAACAAAGAACGCTTTATGCTGCTCTATACTCCCGAGCAACGCTATCAACTGTTCTGCGAACATTATCCCGACCTTGAACAGCGCTTGAACGACAACCAGATTGCTGCTTACCTAGGAATAACCGCGATCAGTCTGAGCAGAATTAAAGGTCGAATTAACAATAGTTAATGCCAACAATCATCGCACATAGTACATTCAGAGCATCGATAACCTCTGGATGTAAACATGATCACTTGGCACTCAATTCCCTTTTCTGAACTTTCAACACAACAGCTTTATCAACTACTTAAATTACGAGTAGATGTGTTCGTCGTTGAACAAAATTGCCCTTATCCAGAACTCGACGGTAAAGATACACTCGCAGGTGTTGAACACTTGTTTGGTTATGCTGATGAAGAGTTAGTGGCGTGTGCACGCTTGTTACCACCAGGAACTTCTTACGACCACACTAGCATCGGCCGAGTGGCGACTAAGCAATCGGCAAGAGGTGATGGTTTAGGGCATCAATTGATAAAAGAAGCGTTAACACGCTGTGAGGCTCTTTGGCCGAGCACGACTATCGATATTGGTGCGCAACAACACCTAGAAAACTTCTATGCGAGCCACGGCTTCAAAACGATCTCTGAGATGTACTTGGAAGACGATATTCCGCACGTCGATATGAGATTAGAGAAGTAATGTCGAATATCACTGTCGGTATCCTATTGCTGATTGCAGGTAACTTGTTTGCCTCGCTTTCCGACGTAGCGGTAAAACTGTTGAATGGCGAAGTGCCACCTCTTCAGTATATTTTTTTCCGACAGCTGATATCTCTGCTCATCATCACCCCTTTGTGGCTACAGCAGAAAAAGGAACAACGACGCTTACAGCAAGCCAAAGTGACCATCATACGCGGACAGCTGATACTAATTGGCAGTGGATGTATGGTTGTCGCGATTACCCATTTATCTTTGGCTACCGCCAACGCAGTATTTTACGTCGCGCCCTTGTTGATGCTGCCTCTATCTATGTTTCTACTGAAAGAGCAACCGGCACTTGGCAAGGTCATCGCCACCACTATCGGTTTTATTGGTGCATTGATTGTCTTGAGGCCATCGCAATTTCATTGGGCAGCATTGTTTGCACTAGGCACAGCGCTGACGCTCGCACTGTTCAATGTGTTGGTAAGAAAGCTTCCAAGTGAGCAAACCGTAGTCACCACGTTATGGTGGACAACGTTATTCTCTATACCAGCATCATTAGTGCTGTGCTTCCTATACTGGCAACCGGTATCTGTGGAGCATTTGGGATACATAGCACTCAGCGCAACACTCATATTGAGTTATAACGGACTTGCTGTTTCCGCCTACCAGAAAGCACATTCGAGCCAAATCGCCTTGGCTGAATATTCTGGATTAGTGTTTGTCGCGTTAATAGGCGCAATATGGTTCGATGAGATTCCAGATACGTTAACCTTTATCGGAATCATGCTTATCATCTTGCCACTCGCCCCTTTCAAGCGACCAAAAAAAAGAGCTAACACTTAGCTCTTTTCTATCGTCTATCTATGTCTACCGAAACGTTTTAGCGCATGGCTCTATATTAGACCTATTTGCTGCGGCCAAAACCACCGTCAGACAAACGGAAAAACATCACTGACGTGTCGCCCTTCTCTAGCTGCAGAATATCCAGTTGCCCAGTTTCGGCTAGCTTGAATCTAACTAGCTGACCTTTTCTGATCTGACTCAGCGGCTTGTCTGAACCTTCAATCCGTACTAACGCATTCAAATCAGACAACGGTAAATCGTTGTTTCGAAAGACTTGTGCCAACGTATCGCCCTGTTTAACCAGGTACTCCTGCCAGTTATTGTTGCTCGGTTCTGATGAACTGTTCTTGGCATTTTGCTGTTCGCTTAAGCCAACGGTGTTAATTTCAAGCTCAACGCGCGATGTGGTTGGGGCTGCGTCTACTTTAGGTTCTGGTAGCGGCACGAAAAGTAAGATTAATACGATCGGCGAAATCACCATCAATAGTCGTTGGTGTAATTTCGGTAATGATCCCCAAGTTTGTACGGTTGAGGTTTTCATTTTCTTTATATCGATCGAACTTAATTTCTCTTTGACCTGATTCAGTCGATCCTTGAACTCTGCTAAGTGGTCTACTTTCTGTTTTTTCTTTTGACGACGATTCATGCCACTGCGTCCTATACATTGAATAACTACAGTATAAAAACCAAAGTACCAACAGTATAGATCTTTCCGCTACAACAGAGACCAAAGCGAGAAAATTGACAGAGCTGTGATTTGGACACAGTAAAGCGTAAGTGATCAGGGGCTAGCCGTTTATTCAGGCTGCTAATACTGGTATTCTTACCCTTTTCGTACTGACAAAAAGAGTGACTTTTCATGTCTGAAGTAAAATTTGAAACTGTAGAGCAAAAAGCTAGCTACGGTATCGGTCTACAAATGGGCCAACAACTTGCTGGTTCTGGTCTTGAAGGCCTAAACGTTGACGCAATCGCTGCTGGTATCGCAACAGCTCTAGTTGGTGACATGCCAGCTATCGAAGTTGACGAAATCAACAACGCACTACAAGAGCTGCACACTCGTGGTGAAGCTGCACGTCAAGAACTAGCTAAAGCTGCAGCTGCTGACGGCGAAGCTTTCCTATCTGACAACGCTCTTCGTTCAGAAGTAACAGTTCTTGAGTCTGGCCTTCAGTACGAAGTACTAACTGAAGGTACTGGCGAAATCCCTACTGCAGACAAGCAAGTACGTGTTCACTACCACGGCGAACTAACTGACGGTACTGTTTTCGACAGCTCTGTATCTCGCGGTCAACCTGCTGAATTCCCAGTAACTGGCGTAATTCAAGGTTGGGTACAAGCTCTACAAATGATGCCTGTTGGCTCTAAGTGGAAGCTATACATCCCTCAAGATCTAGCATACGGTGAGCGTGGCGCAGGTGCTGCAATCCCACCATTTGCTGCTCTAGTATTCGAAGTAGAACTTCTAGCTATTCTTTAATTTTTATAAAAACCTTTAGTAAAACAAAATACTATAGGCAAATAAAATTGAAATAATTCAACGGCGATGTGACTACATCGCCGTTTTTCGTTTATAGTGAATAGGTCGATTACTTTATTACTTAAGGAAGAATAATGAAGAAGATACTCATCACTGTACTCAGCAGCCTTGCTGTAGTCTCTTGCGCTAGCACGAGCGATTCTGAACAAACCGGTTCATCATCAGATACCAACTATTCCCAACTATCACAAACTGCACTGATGGCAGCGGTGAATATGTGGTCTCAACAAAATGAAACAACGCCACTTGCTGATACCGTTGCTGACCAAGCGTCTGTAACAAGCGATCAAGCTATCGGCGGAATCGGTTCAATGTTGGCGCTTGCACAAAATTCACTTGGCTCTGCCGACAATAAAGAGCTCGCATCGCTTATTCCTGGGATGTCTTCACTTGAATCAACTGGCTTATCATCGGTTCTAAGCTCACAAGGTGCTGTTGAAAGTGCGTTTGCTGGGTTAGGTATGGATTCGTCAATGATTACAACATTCGCACCAATCATTCTTCAAACACTTCAATCTCAAGGTGCAACCAGCGGATTGATGGATTCACTTGCCGCTATTTGGCAGTAGGCCTTCGCAATTAGCGATTAGCGATTAGTTGAAGAATATTGTAAGGGCACTTCGGTGCTCTTTTTTGTGCGTGGAAGAAAAGGTATTTGAGATACGAGATACGAGATACGAGATACGAGATACGAGATACGAGATACGAGATACGAGATACGAGATACGAGATATTTTTGAAAAATGAAGCAGAGAAGGCAAGAACAAGTGCCAAACATCGTGGTGCAAGTTTCTTTCTCTGAATACACAAAATCCAGATACAAAAAAGCCGAGCTAATGCTCGGCTTTTGTATTAAGAATCTAGTATAGATTACTCAGCAGCTTCTTCAGCAGCTGGGCGGTCTACAAGCTCAATGTAAGCCATTGGAGCTTTATCACCAGTACGGAAACCACATTTAAGAATGCGAGTGTAACCACCTTGGCGAGCCGCGAAACGCGGGCCTAGTTCATTAAATAGTTTTGCCACAACTTCGTTATCACGAGTGCGAGCAAATGCAAGACGACGGTTAGCAACACTGTCTGTCTTAGCTAGGGTAATCAACGGCTCAATTACGCGACGTAGTTCTTTTGCTTTAGGCACGGTAGTTTTGATAACTTCGTGACGAACAAGAGAGCTAGCCATGTTGCTGAACATCGCTTTGCGATGACTGCTGTTGCGGTTGAGTTGACGACCACTTTTACGATGGCGCATGACCTAATCCTTCTAACTTTTCGATTAATCTTCAGCGATTGACGCTGGTGGCCAGTTTTCTAGACGCATGCCTAGAGAAAGACCACGTGAAGCAAGCACATCTTTAATCTCTGTAAGAGATTTCTTACCAAGGTTTGGCGTTTTAAGTAGCTCAACCTCAGTGCGCTGTACAAGATCACCGATGTAGTGAATCGCTTCTGCTTTCAAACAGTTAGCAGAGCGAACTGTTAGTTCAAGATCGTCTACAGGACGCAGTAGGATAGGATCGAATTCTGGCTTCTCTTCCTTCTCCTCAGGTACACGTACATCACGAAGATCTACGAACGCATCCAGTTGTTCAGCTAAAATAGTAGCTGCACGACGGATTGCTTCCTCAGGTTCAAGAGTACCGTTCGTTTCCATATCGATAACAAGCTTGTCTAAGTCAGTACGTTGTTCTACACGTGCCGCTTCTACAGCGTAGGCGATTTTATCGACCGGGCTATAAGTAGCGTCAACAAGTAGACGACCGATTGGACGCTCATCTTCTTCAGTATGGATACGAGCTGAAGCTGGAACGTAACCACGACCACGTTCAACTTTGATACGCATAGCGATCTCAGCGTTGTCATCCGTTAGGTGACAAATAACGTGCTCAGGGTTAGCGATCTCTACATCACCATCGTGGGTGATGTCACCTGCAACAACAGGGCCTGAGCCTGATTTGTTCAGTGTAATAAACACTTCATCTTTGCCTTCAGCAACGCGTACAGCCAAACCTTTAAGGTTTAAAAGGATTTCTAGGATATCTTCCTGAACGCCTTCTTTAGTGCTGTATTCGTGTAGCACACCTTCGATTTCAACTTCTGTTACGGCACAACCCGGCATAGAAGATAGAAGAATGCGGCGAAGAGCATTACCTAGAGTATGGCCGAAACCGCGCTCTAATGGCTCAAGAGTTACTTTCGCGTGTGTCGTATTGATCTGTTCAATGTCAACAAGACGCGGCTTAAGAAATTCTGTTACAGAACCCTGCATTGTGTCCTCTCTTTTTTTAACCTTACTTAGAGTAAAGTTCGACGATCAAGTGTTCATTGATGTCAGCTGATAGGTCAGAACGCTCAGGCATACGCTTGAATGTACCTTCCATCTTGCTAGCATCTACTTCAATCCAAGTTGGCTTTTCACGTTGTTCAGCAACTTCTAGAGCCGCTTTAATACGAGATTGCTGTTTAGCTTTCTCGCGGATAGAAACAACGTCGTTTGCCGCTACTTTGAAAGAAGGAACGTTTACAACTTTACCGTTAACTAGAATAGACTTGTGGCTAACTAGTTGACGAGATTCAGCACGAGTAGCGCCAAAGCCCATACGGTAAACTACGTTATCAAGACGACCTTCAAGAAGCTGAAGCAGGTTTGCACCTGTGTTGCCTTTAAGACGTGCAGCTTCTTTGTAGTAGTTGCGGAATTGTTTTTCTAGAACGCCGTAAATACGACGAACTTTTTGCTTCTCACGAAGCTGAACGCCATACTCAGATAGACGACCGCGACGAGCGCCGTGTACACCTGGTGCGTTATCAATTTTACACTTGGTATCGATCGCACGGACACCAGACTTAAGGAATAAGTCAGTACCTTCGCGACGGCTAAGCTTCAGCTTAGGACCCAAATATCTTGCCATGATCTTTCTCCAATATTCCTAGAAACGAAACTTAAACGCGACGTTTCTTAGGTGGACGACAACCGTTATGAGGGATTGGTGTCGCATCAACAATGTTAGTGATACGGAAACCAGCAGCGTTCAGTGCACGAACAGTAGATTCGCGACCTGGACCTGGACCCTTAACCATAACTTCCAAGTTCTTTAGGCCATATTCTTTAGCCATTTCACCACAACGCTCAGCTGCAACTTGTGCTGCGAACGGAGTAGATTTACGAGAACCACGGAAACCTGAACCACCAGCTGTAGCCCATGCAAGAGCGTTGCCTTGACGGTCAGTGATAGTTACGATTGTGTTGTTGAAAGAAGCATGGATGTGCGCTACGCCATCAGCTACTTGCTTGCGTACGCGCTTACGCGCGCGAGTTGGTTGTTTTGCCATTGTACTCTACCTTATCCGACTATTTCTTGATCGGCTTGCGCGGACCCTTACGGGTGCGAGCGTTGGTTTTAGTACGCTGTCCACGTAGTGGTAGACTGCGACGATGACGAAGACCGCGGTAACAGCCAAGGTCCATAAGACGCTTGATGTTCATCGATACTTCACGACGTAGATCACCTTCTACAGTGTACTTAGCTACACCATCACGCAGTTGATCGATCTGCTCTTCAGTTAGTTCACTGATCTTAGCATCTTCAGCAATACCCACTTCAGCTAGAATAGCTTGAGAGCGAGTTTTACCGATACCGTAGATTGCAGTAAGTGCAATTACAGAATGCTTATGATCAGGAATGTTAATGCCGGCTATACGGGCCATTATTCACTCCTAAGGGGTTCATAAAAGAATTATCCGCAGCAAAGCCCGTGATGGATACGCTGCGGCATACTACTTCTTTTGCACGCAAAAGGTAGGCCGAGGAATATACTCGACTCTACCTTGTATTTCAAGTAAAAATTTCTGCTAATTAGCCTTGGCGTTGCTTATGCTTTGGCTCACTGCAAATCACGCGAACGACACCGTTACGCTTGATAACTTTACAGTTACGGCAGATTTTTTTAACGGAAGCACGAACTTTCATTGCTAAACTCCGTAATGGAATCTAAATGCTACAACCGGATTAACGGCCGTAACCTTTAAGATTCGCTTTCTTTAACACAGAATCATACTGTTGTGACATCAGATGAGTCTGTACCTGTGCCATGAAATCCATGATAACAACCACTACGATTAGTAGGGATGTGCCGCCAAAGTAGAAACGAACGTTCCACGCGACCATCATGAACTCAGGAATCAGACATATAAAAGTAATGTATAGAGCGCCCGCTAGGGTTAGTCTAGTCATCACTTTATCGATATATTTCGCTGTCTGCTCACCTGGGCGGATACCGGGTACGAATGCACCAGACTTCTTCAAGTTATCAGCTGTTTCACGTGGGTTAAACACCAACGCTGTATAGAAGAAACAGAAGAAGATTATAGCTGCTGCATAAAGCATTACATACAAAGGTTGACCTGGGCTAAGAGCTAATGACACGTCAGTTAACCAACCGAACGCGCTGCTTTCACCATTTTGACCAAACCATTGCGCTAATGTTCCTGGGAACAAAATAATACTTGATGCAAAAATCGCTGGTATAACACCTGCCATATTAATCTTAAGTGGCAAGTGAGAACTTTGTGCTGCAAACACTTTACGACCTTGTTGACGCTTCGCATAGTTAACGACGATACGACGTTGACCACGCTCCATGAAAACTACGAAGTAAATTACAGCAAAAGACAATACCGCGATAAACAACAGAAGAAGCACATGCAATTCACCTTGACGCGCTTGCTCGATTGTTTGACCGATTGCAGAAGGCAATCCAGCAACAATACCTGCAAAAATCAGAATGGAAATACCATTACCGATTCCTCGCTCAGTGATTTGTTCACCTAACCACATCAAAAACATGGTACCAGTTACTAAACTCACGGTAGCAATAAGCGTAAACATGGTTTGGTTGATAACAACCAGATTGTCGACCATGTTTGGTAAGCCTGTTGCGATACCAATAGCTTGGAATGTTGCAAGTACAAGCGTGCCGTAGCGTGTATATTGGCTTATCTTACGACGGCCTGCTTCACCCTCTTTCTTGAGTTCCGCTAACGCTGGATGAACTACAGTTAGCAATTGGACTACGATCGATGCCGAAATGTACGGCATGATACCCAATGCTAATATAGATGCACGCTCAAGAGCACCACCGGAGAACATGTTAAACATTTCTACGATGGTACCTTTTTGCTGATCGAACAAATCGGCAAGTACAGCTGCGTCAATACCAGGGATCGGCACAAAAGAGCCGGCTCGGAATACTAAAAGTGCACCAATTACGAATAACAAGCGCGACTTTAATTCACTTAAGCCGCTCTGAGCACTACGAAAATCTTTTCCTGGTTTCTTAGCCATCTGTACCTCGTTCCTCGAGATTATTCCTCGATTTTACCGCCTGCAGCTTCGATTGCAGCTTTAGCGCCTTTAGTCACGCGTAGACCTTTAACAGTCACAGCTTTGCTTAGGTCACCAGAAAGAACGATCTTAACAAACTCGATGTTCTTAGTGATAACGTTAGCAGCTTTAAGGCTGTTAAGATCAACTACGTCACCTGTTACTTTCGCTAGCTCAGCTAGACGAACTTCAGCAGACACTAGGCTCTTACGAGAAGTGAAACCGAATTTAGGTAGACGTTGTTTTAGAGGCATTTGACCGCCTTCAAAACCTGGACGAACAGAGCCGCCAGAACGTGACTTTTGACCTTTGTGACCGCGGCCACCTGTTTTACCAAGGCCAGAACCGATACCACGACCTACACGCTTCTTAGAAGGTTTAGAGCCAGCAGCCGGTGATAGAGTATTCAAACGCATTCTGATTACTCCTCAATCTTAACCATGTAGTAAACCTTGTTGATCATACCGCGTACGCACGGTGTATCTTCAAGTTCTACTGTATGGTTGATGCGACGAAGACCTAGACCTTTAAGACACGCTTTGTGCTTAGGTAGGCGACCAATTGAGCTTTTAGTTTGAGTTACTTTAATAGTTGCCATCGTGTTCTTACTCCGAAATAGATTCAACAGTTAGACCACGTTTAGCAGCAACCATTTCTGGTGACTTAACGTCTACTAGAGCACCAATCGTTGCGCGAACAACGTTGATTGGGTTCGTTGAACCGTATGCTTTAGAAAGTACGTTATGTACGCCTGCAACTTCAAGTACGGCACGCATTGCACCACCGGCAATAACACCTGTACCTTCAGCAGCTGGCTGCATGTAAACTTTAGAGCCCGAATGACGACCTTTCACCGGGTGGTGAAGAGTGCCTTCGTTAAGCGCAACAGTAACCATGTTACGACGCGCTTTTTCCATTGCTTTTTGAATCGCAGCAGGTACTTCACGAGCTTTGCCGTAACCGAAACCTACGCGACCATTACCGTCACCAACTACTGTTAGTGCAGTGAAGCTCATGATTCGACCACCTTTAACCGTCTTAGATACACGGTTAACAGCGATCAGCTTTTCTTGCAAATCATTAGCTTGTTGTTGTTCTTTAGCCATCTTCCAACCCTACCTTAGAATTTCAGACCAGCTTCGCGAGCAGAATCTGCTAGCGCCGCTACTCGACCGTGGTATTGGAAACCAGAACGATCAAATGCAACTGTAGCTACGCCTTTTTCAAGAGCGCGCTCAGCAACAGCTTTACCAACTGCTTTAGCTGCATCAACGTTACCAGTGTTCTTAACTTGCTCACGGATCGCTTTTTCTACAGTAGAAGCAGCTGCGATAACCTCAGAGCCGTTTGCCGAGATAACTTGAGCGTAAACGTGGCGAGGAGTACGGTGTACTACCAAGCGAGTTGCGCCAAGTTCTGCAATCTTACGACGTGCACGTGTAGCACGACGGATGCGAGATGCTTTCTTATCCATAGTGATACCTTACTTCTTCTTAGCTTCTTTAGTACGCACATTTTCATCTGCGTAACGAACACCTTTGCCTTTGTAAGGCTCAGGAGCACGGTAAGAACGAATGTCAGCCGCAACTTGACCTACTACTTGCTTATCGCAACCAGTAATGATGATCTCAGTTTGGCTAGGGCACTCAGCTTTAATACCTTCAGGTAGAGCGTGCTCTACTGGGTGAGAAAAACCAAGAGTTAGAGCTACAGTATTGCCTTTCATAGCAGCACGGTAACCAACACCCTTAAGAGTTAGCTTCTTAGTGAAGCCCTCAGTAACACCCACAACCATGTTATTAACTAGAGCGCGAGCTGTACCAGCCTGTGCCCATGCGTTAGTAACGCCTTCTTTCGGACCGAAAGTAAGGTTGGTTTCTTCCTGTGCAATAACTACGGCGCTGTTAAGAACGCGAGTAAGCTCACCTTTGCTACCTTTTACAGTAACTTCTTGGCCGTTTAGTTTCACCTCTACGCCAGCTGGAATAGCGACAGGTGCTTTAGCAACACGAGACATAATCTACTCCTTAAGCTACGTAACAGATGATTTCACCGCCAAGACCTGCTTTACGAGCAGCACGGTCAGACATCAGACCCTTGGAAGTAGAAACAACTGCAATACCAAGACCACCCATCACTGTAGGTAAAGAGTCTTTATTCTTATAAACTCTTAGACCAGGACGTGATACACGCTTGATTTGCTCGATTACAGGTTTAGCTTGGAAGTACTTAAGAGTAACTTCTAGCTCAGGTTTTGCTTCGCCGTCAACAGCGAAGTCTACGATGTAACCTTCAGCTTTAAGTAATGCAGCAATTGCAACTTTAAGCTTTGAAGAAGGCATTTTTACAGCAACTTTGTTTGCTGCCTGACCGTTGCGAACTCGGGTCAGCATATCCGAAATCGGATCTTGCATGCTCATAAGATTTACTCCAAATGATTAAGTGGCAATTACCAGCTAGCCTTACGAAGACCCGGAATCTCGCCTTTCATGCAAGCTTCGCGAACCTTAATACGGCTTAGACCGAATTTACGTAGGTAACCGTGTGGACGACCAGTTTGGTTGCAACGGTTGCGCTGACGTGATGCACTTGAATCACGTGGAAGAGATTGCAGTTTAAGAACCGCATTCCAACGATCTTCTTCAGATGCGTTTACATCGCTAATGATAACTTTTAGCGCAGAACGCTTTTCAGCGAACTTAACTACTAGTTTTGCACGTTTAGCTTCACGTGCTTTCATTGATTGTTTAGCCATAACAGTAACCCTACCCTTACTTACGGAATGGGAAGTTAAAGGCAGCCAGCAGAGCTCGGCCTTCCTCATCGGATCCCGCAGATGTCGTGATAGTAATATCAAGACCGCGGACACGATCGACTTTATCGTAGTCGATTTCCGGAAAGATGATTTGCTCGCGAACGCCCATGCTGTAGTTACCGCGTCCGTCAAAAGACTTAGCGCTAACACCACGGAAATCACGTACACGTGGAAGTGCGATAGAGATTAAACGCTCTAAAAATTCCCACATGCGCTCACCACGCAAGGTTACTTTACAACCGATTGGGTAGCCTTCACGAATTTTGAAACCAGCTACAGATTTACGCGCTTTAGTGATAAGTGGCTTCTGACCAGAGATCGTTGCCATATCAGCTGCTGCGTTTTCTAGCAGTTTCTTATCGTTGATTGCTTCACCAACGCCCATGTTTAGGGTGATTTTCTCAATCCTAGGGACTTGCATGACGCTTGTGTAGCTGAACTCTTTGGTAAGCTCAGCGACTACAGACGACTTGTAGTAATCATGCAGTTTCGCCATAGTAGAACTCCAAATTACTTCTAATTAGTTAGAAACAGTTTCGCCGTTAGATTTGAAGAAACGAACTTTCTTACCATCTTCGATACGGAAACCGATACGGTCTGCTTTACCAGTAGCCGTGTTAAAGACTGCAACGTTAGAAGCATCAATAGCTGCTTCTTGTTCAACGATGCCACCTTGTTGACCTAGAGCCGGAACCGGCTTTTGGTGTTTTTTAACAAGATTGATGCCTTCAACAACAACTTTACCAGTTGTCAGAACCTTAGTTACTTTACCTTTCTTGCCTTTATCTTTACCAGCAAGAATGATTACTTCGTCATTACGACGGATTTTAGCTGCCATGTTGCCGCTCCTTACAGAACTTCAGGTGCTAGTGATACAATCTTCATGAATTTCGCGTTACGAAGTTCACGAGTCACAGGACCAAAGATACGTGTGCCGACTGGTTGCTCAGTAGTGTCATTTAACAATACACAAGCATTACTGTCGAAGCGAATGACAGAACCGTCTGGGCGACGAACGCCTTTACGGGTGCGCACTACTACCGCCTTCAGAACATCACCTTTCTTTACTTTACCGCGAGGAATCGCTTCCTTCACTGTAACCTTGATGACGTCACCGATATGTGCATAACGGCGGTGAGAGCCACCCAGAACCTTAATACACATTACCTTGCGCGCGCCAGAGTTATCTGCTGCGTCAAGTGTACTTTGCATCTGGATCATTGTTAGTGCTCCGCTAAATATTAAAACTAGACCCTCTCGGGTCGGGCTGCCTCTTTAAAAGGGACGCGAATTGTACCACCCTTTTTTTAAATTGGGTAGACAAAAAACAAGCGGCTCCAAAAAATTATTTGGAGCCGCTTTAAGTCATAGAATTACAAAGATTAAATCTTCGCTTTTTCTAGAACTTTAACCAATGTCCAAGACTTAGTCTTAGACAGAGGACGACACTCAGCGATTTCAACTTTGTCGCCTAGGCCACAAGTGTTGTCTTCGTCGTGTGCGTGTACTTTAGTCGTGCGTTTGATGAACTTACCGTAAATTGGGTGTTTTACAGTACGCTCAATAGCAACAACGATAGACTTGTCCATCTTGTCACTTACTACACGGCCTTGCTGGATGCGGTTAGTTTCGCTCATTATGCGCCTGCCTTTTCAGTCAAAACAGTTTTCACACGTGCGATGTCACGGCGTACAGCTTTTAGAGTATGAGTTTGCTGTAGTTGACCAGTTGCAGCTTGCATGCGCAAGTTAAACTGTTCACGTAGCAAATTCAATAGCTCAGCGTTAAGCTCTTCAACGTTCTTTTCGCGTAGATCTTGTGCTTTCATCACATCACCTGCTTAGTTACAAAAGTAGTTTTAACAGGCAGTTTACGTGCCGCTAGGCGGAACGCTTCACGTGCCAACTCTTCAGGTACGCCATTCATCTCGTACATAACTTTGCCTGGTTGGATTTGAGCAACCCAGTACGCAACTGAACCTTTACCTTTACCTTGACGAACTTCAAGAGGCTTTTCAGTAATCGGTTTGTCTGGGAACACACGGATCCAGATTTGACCTTGACGCTTAATGTGACGTGTCATAGCACGACGTGCCGCTTCGATTTGACGTGCAGTCAGACGACCACGGCCAACAGCTTTAAGACCGAATTCGCCGAAGCTCACTTCAGTACCTTTAGCTAGACCACGGTTACGACCAGTCATAACCTTGCGGAACTTAGTACGTTTTGGTTGTAGCATCGTTCGACTCCTTACTTACGGCCTTTACGCTGCTTCTTAGGCTTATCGCCTTTAGGCTCTACTGCGTTAGCAGCTGGCATACCGCCTAGAATCTCACCTTTGAAGATCCAAACTTTAATGCCGATCACACCGTATTGAGTGTGAGCCGAAGAAGTTGCGTAATCAATGTCTGCACGTAGAGTGTGTAGAGGCACACGGCCTTCACGGTACCACTCTGAACGTGCGATTTCAGCGCCGCCAAGACGGCCGCCTACTTGTACTTTGATGCCTTTAGCGCCTAGACGCATAGCATTTTGTACCGCACGCTTCATTGCACGACGGAACATAACACGACGCTCTAGTTGAGACGCGATGCTATCAGCTACAAGCTGACCATCTAACTCAGGTTTACGTACTTCAGCGATGTTAATCTGCGCTGGTACACCTGCGATTTTAGCTACAGCTGCACGTAGTTTCTCTACGTCTTCACCTTTCTTACCGATAACAACGCCAGGGCGAGCAGTGTGAATAGTCACACGGATGCTCTTAGCTGGACGCTCGATAACGATACGAGATAATGATGCTTTTTGTAGTTCCTTAGTAAGGAACTGACGTACCTTGAAGTCGCCGTCTAGGTTGTCAGCGAATTCGTTGGTATTAGCAAACCATGTAGCATTCCAAGGCTTAACGATGCCAAGACGAATACCATTAGGATGTACTTTCTGACCCATTGCTTAATCTCCTAGTCTTTAGCGATCTGCTACAACAATAGTGATGTGGCTTGAACGCTTCAAGATACGATCCGCACGACCTTTAGCACGAGGCATAATGCGCTTCATGATAGGGCCCTCATCTACGAAGATTTTAGCGACATTTAGATCGTCGATATCTGCACCTTCGTTATGTTCCGCGTTAGCGATAGCTGACTCAAGAACTTTCTTAACTAGTACAGCAGCTTTTTTGTTGCTGAAAGTTAGAATTTCTAGAGCCTGGTCTACCGACTTACCGCGAATTTGGTCTGCAACTAAGCGAGCTTTCTGTGGAGAAATACGAGCAAAGTTATGTTTAGCTAAAGCTTCCATCATCTACTCCTTATTTCTTCTTAGCTTTCTTATCTGCAGCATGACCGCGATAAGTACGAGTTGGTGCAAATTCGCCCAGTTTGTGACCGATCATTTCTTCGGTAACGAAAACTGGAACGTGCTGACGACCATTATGGACAGCGATGGTCAAACCAATCATTGTTGGGATGATCATTGAGCGACGGGACCAAGTCTTAATAGGCTTTTTGTCTCCGCTTTCCACCGCTTTCTCTACCTTCTTCAGCAAGTGTAGGTCAATAAAAGGACCTTTCTTGAGAGAACGTGGCATGGCGATTCCTCTTTATAGATTATTTATTACGACGACGTACGATGTACTTGTCAGTGCGTTTGTTCTTACGAGTCTTGAAGCCCTTAGTAGGAACGCCCCAAGGAGAAACTGGGTGACGACCACCAGATGTGCGGCCTTCACCACCACCATGTGGGTGATCCACCGGGTTCATTACTACACCACGTACGGTTGGACGTACGCCGCGCCAGCGTGAAGCACCAGCTTTACCAAGTTCACGTAGCATATGCTCAGAGTTACCAACTTCACCGATCGTTGCACGACCTTCAGAAAGTACTTTGCGCATCTCACCAGAACGTAGACGGATAGTTACGTATGCACCATCGCGAGCGATGATTTGTACATATGCACCAGCCGAACGAGCTAGTTGAGCACCTTTACCAGGCTTAAGTTCAACACAGTGTACAGTAGAACCTACTGGGATGTTGCGCATCGGCAGAGTGTTACCTGCTTTGATTGGCGCATCAGAACCAGATTGAATCTGGTCACCTGCGTTAACACCTTTAGGTGCAATGATGTAACGACGCTCACCGTCTGCGTACAGAACTAGAGCGATGTTAGCACTACGGTTTGGATCGTATTCTAAACGCTCAACTTTCGCTGGGATACCGTCTTTAGTACGTTTGAAGTCAATCAAACGGTAATGGTGCTTATGACCACCACCGATGTGACGTACTGTGATACGACCGTTGTTGTTACGACCACCGTTCTTAGAGTTTTTCTCTAGAAGTGGTGCGTATGGCTTACCCTTGTGCAGGTCAGCGTTAACAACTTTAACGACGTGACGACGACCAGGGGAAGTCGGCTTACATTTAACAATAGCCATTTTTACTACTCCTGTTATTCCGCGCCGCCAACGAAGTCAAGATCTTGACCTTCTTTCAAAGTAACGTAGGCTTTTTTCACGTCTGAACGACGGCCTTCACGCATACCTTGACGTTTGGTCTTACCCTTTTGTACAAGAGTATTTACTGACTTAACTTCAACTTCAAATAGCTTTTCTACAGCTGCTTTGATCTCTTTCTTAGTTGCATCTTTAGCTACTTTGAAAACGATAGTGTTCGCTTTCTCAGCCGCCATAGTTGCTTTTTCAGAGATGTGCGGAGCACGTAGAACTTTTAAGATACGTTCTTCAGTGATCATGCTAGCATCTCCTCAACTTGCTTAACTGCGTCAGCAGTCATTAGAACCTTGTCGAATGCAATTAGAGATACTGGATCAATACCAGCAACGTCACGTGCGTCAACTTTGTACAGGTTACGAGCAGCTAAGAATAGATTTTCATCTACTTCGCCAGTTACAATCAGAACGTCATTAAGCTGAAGCTCATTAAGCTTAGCTAAAAGTTCTTTTGTTTTTGGTGCTTCTACAGAGAAGTTATCAACAACGATTAGACGCTCTTGACGAATCAACTCAGAAAGAATGCTTTTCATAGCACCGCGGTACATTTTCTTGTTAACTTTTTGGCTGTGATCTTGTGGTTTCGCAGCAAAAGTAACACCACCTGTACGCCAGATTGGGCTACGAATTGTACCAGCACGTGCACGGCCAGTACCTTTTTGGCGCCATGGCTTAGCACCGCCGCCTGATACTTCAGAACGAGTCTTTTGAGCACGAGTACCTTGACGAGCACCTGCTGCATACGCAACAACTACTTGATGTACTAGAGCTTCGTTAAAGTCACGTCCGAAAGTAGTCTCGGAAACAGTTAGTGCATCAGCACCTTTAACCATCAATTCCATTACTTACTCCTAGACGTTATGCTTTAACAGCAGGTTTTACGATCACGTTACCGCCTGTTGAGCCTGGTACTGCACCTTTAATAAGGAGTAGATTGCGCTCAGCGTCAACACGTACGATCTCTAGGTTTTGAGTCGTTACACGCTCAGCACCCATGTGACCTGCCATTTTCTTGCCTTTAAACACGCGGCCTGGAGTTTGACATTGGCCAATTGAACCCGGTGCGCGGTGAGACAAAGAGTTACCGTGAGTCATATCTTGAGTAGAGAAGTTCCAACGCTTGATAGCGCCTTGGAAGCCTTTACCTTTAGATGTACCAGTAACGTCTACTTTTTTAATTTCGTTGAAAAGTTCTACGTTTAGCTCAGCGCCAACTTCAAACTCTTCGCCGTTTTCTAAACGGAATTCCCAAAGACCGCGACCTGCTTCAACACCCGCTTTCGCGAAGTGACCAGCTTCAGGTTTAGTTACACGGTTAGCTTTCTTAGCACCAGTAGTTACTTGGATTGCTGCGTAGCCGTCTGTCTCAAGAGTTTTAACTTGAGAAATACGGTTCGCTTCAACCTCAACAACAGTTACTGGGATAGAAACGCCTTCTTCGGTAAATACGCGGGTCATACCCACTTTACGTCCGACTAGACCAATCATTATTCTTATCTCCCTTAACCTAGGCTGATTTGAACATCAACGCCAGCTGCAAGATCAAGACGCATTAGAGCATCAACAGTTTTATCTGTTGGCTCAACGATGTCGATCAAACGCTTGTGAGTACGAATTTCGTACTGGTCACGTGCATCTTTGTTGACGTGTGGAGAGGTAAGAACAGTGAAACGCTCTTTACGAGTAGGAAGTGGAATAGGACCACGAACCTGTGCGCCAGTACGTTTTGCTGTTTCAACGATTTCCGCAGTTGAAGCATCGATTAACTTGTAATCAAACGCTTTAAGGCGGATACGAATACGTTGGTTCTGCATGAGACAGAGCTCCAATTATTAAAAATTACACAAACAATATCGCCACTCAAGCTCGAAAGAACGAGAGAATGCCGATTGATTTATGTGAAACCGTAGCATCCAAAATCAGGACGCATTGTCAGTTAACTTTTGAAGTAAACACAAGGTTTACTATTTTTATTAACCGCGAACATAAGCTGAGTATACATTACTAGGTAAGACCTACTCCTCAGTGCTCATTGGTTCACAAACCGGCGTTAGCCAGTGCGATGCATTATACAGATCACATTTTGGTATGCAAGTGGCGTTGGAAAAATAATCGGAATATATTTGATGGAAGCAATCGATGGTAGCTGAATGACGAAAGTCGAATAGCAAAGAACGGGGAACACTTGGGGAATTGTAGAAACGAAAAAGGTTAGAAAAATAAAAGGGAAGCCGAAGCTTCCCTTTTTTAATGCAGTTCTTCTAATGAAGAGTGTGCAAAATCAATACGCGATTAAGCGAAGATTTTAGCTACAACACCAGCACCAACTGTACGGCCACCTTCGCGGATTGCGAAAC
>NZ_OSDX01000031.1:0-52992 GCF_900382755.1 Vibrio sp. Evd11 | reverse complement strand
ATAGCCTCAAGGAACAATCACCACCGCCCTAGGCGGTGGTTTTGAGGAGCCAATAAAACTAATATTAATAGAAATTAGAGATTGGTTCACGTAATTGTTTCAATAAAATTAAGGTTGTTTAGTTATAGTGTATTATGTTTGATTATTCTGTGATATGGAGGCGGATGTACTTTTCAGGAAAGCTGTATTTGAATTTTTTCTTCCTCGGTAAGTGCTTTTTAGCTTGTTTGCATGCTTTGCTGTCGCCTGATGCCCTAACCTTTTTAATTATGGCATAACCTTTAGAGTGCTTCATTTCTATCATCAGGTCGCAATAACCATCAAAATCAACATTACTCTTGTTAAGCCCTTTCAGCACTGTGACTTTGATTTTTTTGGCTACAGGGTTAGTTAATGCATCATCGGCGAGTAAGCTTGGCGACGTAAAGCATAACAAAAATACGAGATATTTCATACTGTTCTCAACTATGTGGCGTTGAAAACAGTATGCAAATTATTGGGAGAAGTATGAGGTTAAATTAGTACTAGAGATTGGTAAGCAAACCATAGTTTCAAAAGTTATGCCTTCTTTGAGCCTTTAGATTTGAAACCATTGTGAGGAAATACGTTTCGAATACGTTGTTGAATATTCTTAGGAATATCTTTCGTGAACTTCAGGTTATAACCTGAACGCTTTGCGTAAACCTTAAGCTCTCCTTGAAATGCATTGTTGTGGCCGATTTCTTGAAGGTTGTGCTTAAAGCTAGGCGGTAAATGCCCTTTTACTTGTTCAATCGCACCTTCTTTGAACTTTATCTTCAGAACCGGCCTATCAATTGCGACGAGCCAAAAAACCAATACGGCTCCGATTAAGATTACATACATCATAATGCCACCACTATTACTGCTTATTTGTCGTCGGAAAGAAGTTTACTCAAATCTTCTTTGAGACTGGTTACTGTTTTGCTGGCCTGCTCACTTCGAGACGCTTCACTAACCAAATACTCTATCGCATCAGATAACGTACAACCGAGCTCGTTTGCTCGTTGAGATAGCTTTTCCCAAACGCGATAATCAAGGTCGATAGACTTCTTCTTAGTATGAACTTGTTCGGCGTTGAAGTGACGTTTTCGCTTGGCTCTGATCGCTTGTTTAAGCTTGTTATCAAGCTCTGGCGACATGTTATTTGAGATCCACTCAAGAACGCCTGTAGGTTGGTGTTCTAGCTTCAACAAAGCTTGCACGGCAACATCAGCTTCACTTGAATCAATATGGCAAGTGATCGAATCACCTTCTTTCCATTTTTTTACCAGGTAGTTCCATTTCCAACCACATTCTAAATTTTCAAGCTGCTGATATTTCATGTCTAATCTCGAGAGTTAACCTAGTGACAGCGTAACCCATAATGGGTTATTTAACAATTATTGTCTTGAAAGAATAGACCAAGATCATACTTATATTAGCTTAGTGTTTAGTAACTACAACATAGACCTATATGACTCCCCGCTTTTTCTATATACTCCCTACCTTATTATCATAATCAGACATTTAAATGACTCAAGTAGATTGGCGACATGTAACGCCTCAGTACAATGAATATAGCGCTCAACTAGAGCAATTCCCTGACATCTCTCCTTTCACATTCTCAGATATTCAACATAGATTTAGAGATGCGCTAACCCGTTTTGTACGCCTATCCAATCTTTCACGAGTTCTACTTGTTAATGCGCCTGACAATTCGATCTATCGTCAACTCATCGTTGAATCTTTAACGACGGAGTTAAACAACGAAGCTCAGCCTGTTGTAAAAACCGAATCTTTAAATGCAGCCACTTTGTTTGACCAAGTTCAGTCTAAAAATGGTGACATTGTAGCAACAAAGCCAGGCCTACTTTCTAGAGCAAACAATGGCTATCTGGTTGTTTCTGCCAATCTGATCCTAGCAAACCCAGGAAGCTGGCTATTATTGAAATCAGCGCTTCTCGGTGAAGCTGTTGAGCCAATTAGCAGTTTTCCTGAACATCTAAATCAGGCACCTATCGAGGCACTGACATACAACATTAAGTTGATTGTTGTCGGAGACCGCGCTCAACTTGGTGATCTGGATTATCTAGATGGCGATATTCAAACAGGGTTTTGTCTATTCAGTGAAATAGAACAAGATATTAAGCTCTCCAATGAAAGCCTAATGCAATACCTTGGCTATCTTAAGTGGTTGCAACGTCGCTATAACCTTCCAACGATAACTCAAGAAGCTTTGGTAGGAATCCTAACGGCAGGCGCAAGAGAAACGGAAGATCAGAGCTACATACCGCTATGTCCGATTTGGCATAACGCGCTGTTGAATGAAGCGCTCATCGAAGCAAATGGTGGTGACATTGATATTCACCATATTCAGCAAGCTCAACAACACAAATACAACCGCGAGTCTTACCTTCCTGAACGTGCCCTCGATGATATTCGAGATGGCCAAGTCATCATCGAAACTGAGGGTGAGCAAGTCGGCCAAGTTAACGGCCTGACGGTTATTGACGTTCCTGGACACCCTATTTCTTATGGTGAACCGGCTCGTATTTCCTGTGTTATTCATTTTGGCGATGGCGACATTACCGATGTAGAAAGAAAAGCAGAGCTTGGTGGCAACCTTCACGCTAAAGGCATGATGATCATGCAAGCGTTCGTAAGCAGCGCGCTAAACCTTGAAGATCCGTTGCCATATGCTGCTTCTGTTGTGTTTGAGCAATCATACTGCGAAGTTGATGGCGATAGCGCTTCCCTTGCTGAGCTTTGCTCTCTGGTAAGTGCTTTGTCGGAATACCCTATTAATCAACAAATAGCGGTAACCGGTGCTGTCGACCAATTCGGTCGTGTACAAGCCGTTGGTGGGCTAAACGAGAAAATCGAAGGCTTCTACCATGTGTGTAAACACAACGGGCTAACTGGCGAACAAGGAGTGATCCTTCCAAGATCTAACTTAAGACATCTTGCTCTGAAGCCAGACCTAATTGAAAGCATCAAAAACGAAGAATTCCATATTTGGTCTGTCTCTAATGTAGATGAAGCTATTCCTCTTATTATGAACGCACCATTTAGAGACGAAAAACAAGAAAGCGTTCTGAGTAAAATCGCGGAACGTATTGAAAACTTTGAAAGACATGAACACCCAATTGGAATTGTTAGACGCATTAAAAACTGGTTTGTCTAGTACTGATCGGACTTGTTTAGCGTACACCTGTTCACTAATATGCACCTATCAAAAATCGGAGTAATTGATAATGCAAAACAAACGTGATTCTTACACTCGCGAAGAGCTTCTAGCATCAAGCCAAGGCGAACTATGGCCAGAAGGCCCTCAACTTCCAGCACCAAACATGCTAATGATGGATCGCATCACTAAAATGTCTGAAACTGAAGGTGATTTCGGTAAAGGTTTGATTCTTGCTGAGCTGGATATTACTCCTGACCTATGGTTCTTCGATTGCCACTTCCCTGGTGACCCAGTAATGCCCGGTTGTCTTGGCCTAGATGCAATGTGGCAACTTGTTGGCTTCTACCTTGGTTGGGTTGGCGGTAAAGGCAAAGGCCGAGCTCTAGGTGTTGGTGAAGTTAAATTCACTGGCCAAATCCTACCTACAGCTAAAAAAGTGACTTACGAAATTCACATGAAGCGTGTTGTTAATCGTCGCCTAGTAATGGGCCTTGCAGATGGTCGCGTTCTTGTTGATGGTAAAGAGATCTATGTGGCTAAAGACTTGAAAGTTGGTCTTTTCCAAGATACATCTGCATTCTAGTTTAATAGTTAGATTTTTAATAAAGCAGCCAATGGTTGCTTTATTTTTACGCCAACACCTTTAGTTATAGTGCATTAAAGTGTGACTAAATAACTCTGATCAATTATATGTCCACCAGCGAAACAATCTTAAATCACTTTATAAACGGCCCATTCGAGGTTTATAAGGCACTGTATAACTCTCAGAAACTAACAAGGCTCCAGTTGTTTAATCACAACATGGAGCCTTGACCTTTGAATATGTTCGCCCTATCTACTTATAGAGACCTGAATGCTTATCATCTTTGGCATCACGCCAACCACCTAGCCAATACGATTTAGAATCCATTTGGCTATATGGGCAAGCTTCTTGTGACCTGCCATTTAAACCAGCTTTGTAACCTTGAGATTGTGCTCGTTCTAGGCGATCACGCTTTTGTCTCTTCATAGTGCAGTCCTCATACGGGTGTTCGTTTACTAACATACAATGATTACAACTTCGTGGAGTTTTGTTGACTCCAACTTTAAGAATCGACCACTTTTGAACTTTTCTCAAGGCGAAAAAAAGCCCAAGTTCAGAATTGTGAACTCGGGCTCAAGAGATAAAATTATTTAAATTTTCTACGGAACCCTAACAGGCCAAGTACAGTCAGAGCTAACCAACCTAGGCTACCGCCTTGACGATCAACTTTATGTTCATCCATACCACGAGCTTGAATGTTAGAAGCATCACTCCCTTGTTTAGGAATCAATTTAACAGCAACGATCTCTTCAGTAGTCGACGAAGACTCTGCATCATTACAATAAGAATTGTGTGCCGTTGTGTCATAAGGGCGCGCGGAACCGTTGACGGTACATCTAATCGCAGTCGCTGAAATTACACCAGCATCATTAATATCTGAAGCATCGATAATTCGATATTTGTTATTGTTTCCAGAAGCATTACCGTCGTTTGTTAAATCATCCAGCCACCAAGCTTTATTGTTAAACAAGCTAGCTCTGCTTGCTTCTGTACCAGTCGCTTGATATGGATAAATAAAGCCTCGATGGCGTCGCTGCTTACCACCGCTTTCACGGATAGTTTCTGAGTCAATCTGACCAACAATTTCATTGAAGTTATTAATTCTACCGATTTTTCCTCCCGCACCATTAAAGAAAATAGATTGTGACCCATCGTTTAAGAACTTAGCACGACTCCATGTATCATTACCTTCATACGTAGACACAAACAATTTATCAGGAAAAGCGCCATTCTCCGCATTACTCTTATTATACAATTTAGCTTGTCCAACAATATTAAGGTGCTTGTTAATAGAACTCCCCGTCGAATTAGCATATGTGTCATCATCACCAACCTGAGAACCGTCAATCACTCTCTTGGTCCAGGATGCAGGAAGTGCGTTAGTATCAGAAATATAAACTGTCGCATTCATATGCTGATCATCGTAAGTATTGTAGCCAACCGCATAGATTTTAGTCCCGTCAACCGCAAAGTCCCTCAAGCTTCCTTGTGCTAGAAGCTCATCTTCTTCTTCCTTAGCTTTGGAATCCCAATCTAGCAATTGAGTATAGGATGAGTCCCAAATCGCAGCTTTAGAATTATAGGTGTTAAACGGTGTGGAACCCTCGTTTTCGTTTGAACGAGCCGTCGAAACGCTTCCTACAGTATAAACTCCATCAGTAGCCCATGCTCGTGATTGAACGGGAGTACTTGTCACATCCCCCCCAACAGTAACAGAAGGGAAAGCTTGGTTACGCTCAACAACAGAAGTACTGCGGTTCCCTATAGCTTGAGCATTGGAATCTAGAGAGTTGATTACCGTATTAAGACCCGAAGGCTCAATTTGCCCAGTCGAACCTTCAACAAAAGCTTTGAAATTAGATTGGCCGTTTCTTTCACGCTCATAAGCATACCAATATTGATCACCCCAGCCCCCCGATGTATCACAATTATCATATCCTAAGTAATCTCTACAATACGAACGAAAATAATCAGAGCCATCATCAGTTTGTGCGTAATAAAAAGCATTATCCGAACCAAAAGGCACTTCCTCTCTATGGCTCAACCCTTCAACACCTTGACGAGCTTCACCTGCGAGCAAATATCCATCACACTCAGACGCTGTCGCATTCTCATCAAAGCATCCAAGTGTACCAAGAGTGCTATTGCTAGAATCTTGAATTGCAACACCATGAACTTCATTGCCTGATACAGGGCTGTCCACTTCAATAATCGTATAAAGCGCAGCGTTGGCATTAGTTGCAGCAAAGACTAACGCTGCAACTGTTGTTAATTTAAATTTAGTACAAGTCATTATTACTTCTTAACTTTCCTGTTGTAGTGCCTCGAGCTCTTCCCAGCGCTCAAAAGCAACTTCAAGCTCCTGCTCTACTGCAGATAGCTTATCTAAAACTGGTTGTGTCTGCTCTACAGATTTTGAGAAGAAGTCTGGATCATTAACTTCTTGCTGCAGAGTTTCAATCTCGGTTTCCAATTCTTCCAAACGCAAAGGTAACGTTTCTAATTCTCGTTGTAGCTTATACGATAACTTCTTAGGTTTAGCTTTAACTGGCGCAGTTTTGGGAGTTTCCTCAACAACTTTCTCTGCCTTTGCTGGCTTTTCAGCCTGACGATACTCCAGTGCTTGTGCTCTTTGTTTCTGAGCATCGTGGTAACCACCAACAAACTCTTCAACTACACCGTTACCTTCAAATATCCAACTTGTCATTACCGTATTATCAACGAACTGACGATCGTGGCTCACGAGAAGCAACGTACCCTCATAGTTGGCAAGCAAATCTTCTAAAAGTTCCAATGTTTCGATATCTAAATCATTGGTAGGCTCATCGAGAATCAACAAGTTATTCGATTTAAGGAAAATACGAGCTAATAACAATCGGTTTTTCTCGCCACCAGACAGTGCTTTAACAGGGGTACGAGCACGTTTAGGAGAGAACAAGAAATCTTGTAAGTAGCTCAGTGCATGACGCTCACGTCCGCCGACTGTTACTTCTTGCTTACCATCAGCCAGGTTATCAATCACCGACTTCTCAGGGTCTAGAATTTCACGGTATTGGTCGAAGTAAGCCACTTCCAACTTAGTACCACAATGCAAGCGACCCGAATCAGGTTTAAGCTGATCAAGAAGCAGTTTAAGAACCGTACTCTTACCACAGCCATTTGGCCCGATAAGTGCGATACGATCACCGCGCATGATGTTGAAACTAAAGTCTGTAACGATCTCTTTGCCTTCAAATGCAAAGTTAAGGTTCTCTGCTTCAAATACGATTTTACCTGAACGTGTAGACGTATCGATTTGGATATTCGCTTTACCTTGTACTTCACGACGATCTTGACGCTCTTCACGAAGCTTTTTAAGAGCACGAACACGGCCTTCATTACGCGTACGACGCGCTTTGATGCCTTGACGGATCCAAACTTCTTCTTGTGCTAGCTTTTTGTCAAATTCAGCGTTTTGCATCTCTTCAACACGTAGCGCTTCTTCTTTCTCTAGCAAGTAGTTGTCGTAGTCACCAGGGAAAGAACTTAGCTTGCCACGGTCAAGATCAACAATGCGTGTTGCCATTGATTTGATGAAAGCACGGTCATGCGAGATAAAGATGATTGAACCACGGAAATCTTTTAAGAAAGCTTCTAACCATTCGATCGTTGCTACGTCTAAATGGTTGGTAGGCTCATCAAGCAATAATACGTCAGGGTCGCATACAAGCGCACGTGCCAGTGCGGCTTTACGTTGCCAACCACCAGACAGTTCCGTCAGTTTGGTATTTGCTGTTAGTTTAAGAGCGGCAAGAACATTACTTACGCGATCTTCAAAACGCCACGCATTGGCATGATCCAATTTTTCTTGAACGCGAGTAAGACGGTTTAAATTCTTTTCGCTAGGATCTTCTGCAATCACATCAAGTAAGTTGTGGTATTCCTTAAGCAACTCACCTATCTCAGCTAAACCACCAGATACGTATTCGTAAACAGAGCCTTGCTCATTACGCGGTGGATCTTGCTCTAAACGAGATACAACCACATCTTGTGTGATCTGCATCTTGCCGTCATCCATGGTGATGTTGCCAGACAAAATCTTCATCAACGTTGATTTGCCTGCACCATTACGGCCAACCAAACACACGCGTTCGTTTTCTTGCAGTGCGAAATCCGCACCATCTAATAATGGGTGATCGCCAAACGCTAATTGCCCATTATGAATTGTAAGTAATGCCATTCTTCTTTAACCAATCGTTAAGTTCTAACAAGCCAAATGGCCAGTTAAGCTCTGAGTGTTGAGACAAGTCAGAGCTTTCAAATTTAAGTACCGGAATAGTGACCCCGTAACGGGAGAAGAGCTCATCATCCAATGCGATATCCACCACATTGATCTGATGACTTATATTCAGCTGTTCCGTGAGTTTGAATGCCATCTCACATAGATGGCACCCTTCTGTACTGTAGAGAGTCAGCACTATATATCCTTATACAATCTCTTAATTACTTATGAGTAATCAACCAGCAGTTATGAATGTGCTTGTTGCGAGAGAAATCCAGAGGCAACGTCTTAGACGAGATATTCTGAGCTTTAAGACCCAGCTCTTCCAGACCTTCCATATCCATCTTGAAATGACGCTTATTGTTAGAGAACACAATCGTGCCTTCTTCTCTTAGAAGACGCTTTAAGTCTTCCATCAACTGGATGTGGTCACGTTGAACATCAAAAGATTGATCCATACGCTTAGAGTTCGAGAATGTTGGTGGATCAATAAAGATCAAGTCGTAAGATCCTTGCTCTTTCGCCAACCATTGTAAGCAGTCAGCTTGAACAAATTGATGTTGACGACCAACACGGCTGTTCAGTTCCATGTTCTCTTTTGCCCACTCAAGATACGTGTTCGACATATCAACAGTCGTTGTAGAGCGAGCGCCACCGACTGCAGCATGAACAGAAGCACTGCCTGTGTAAGCAAACAGGTTCAAGAAGTCTTTACCACCAGCCATCTCACCAATACGACGACGAGTAATCTTATGATCCAAGAACAAGCCTGTATCTAAGTAGTCATGAAGGTTAACAATCAGCTTAACGCCGTATTCGTTTACTTCTAGGTTAGAAGAGTCTTGAGCCATCTTCTGATATTGAGAACGACCCTTCTGCTTCTGACGAACCTTAAGCACGACGTTGTTCGCTTCAACGCCAGTCACTTGGATAGAAGCACGGATGATATCGGTTAAGCGACGCTTAGCTTTGTCTTCCGGCACATCTTTAGGTGCTGCGTATTCTTGAATCACAAGGTGACCCGGGTATACGTCAATCGCTACATTGTATTCTGGTAAGTCAGCATCGTAGATACGGTAACAATCTAGTTGCTCTTTCTTAGCCCACTTACCGATTTTGCCGATGTTCTTTTTAAGACGGTTCGCAAAATCAGGCGCAATCAATTGTTCTTGCTCACCAGTTGGACGCTCAGACATAGGACGGTCAGAAATTGAGTAGTTCTTCTGGTGACACGGTAACGCACCGTTGTTCAGTTTGAACTGTTTGTCTGCACGCATGCGCAAACAGCTAAGTAATTCATCAGAACTTGAGAAGATAGAAGCGTTGCAACCGCCAAACTCAGCCTTCAGTTGAGCACCAAATGCTGTGTAGAGTGCAATCAAGCCAGGCTCTGTACCTAAACGCTCACCATAAGGCGGGTTTGACACAATCACACCATCATTGAACTCTGCAGGGCGTTTAAGCTTTGCTGCGTCACCTACTTCGAATTCAATCAACTCTTCAACGCCAGCGCGGCGTGCATTGTCACGCGCCGTTTTGATCATTCGCTCGTCATTATCGTAACCGAAGAACTTACATTCTACTTTCTTAACGCCACGACGGCCTTGAACGTTTGCTTCTGCTTTCACTTCAGCCCAAAGCTCAGGTTCGAAATCTTCTAGTGATTCAAAACACCATTTCTGACGTTTCACACCAGGTGCCATGTTTGCAGCCATCATCGCTGCTTCAATCACTAGCGTACCTGAACCACACATAGGATCTAGGAAAGGTTTCGTTGCATCCCAACCACTACGAAGAAGAATCGCTGCAGCAAGAGTTTCACGCAGTGGTGCGCGACCTGATTCTGGACGGTAGCCACGTTGATGAAGGCCACTGCCTACCATATCCACACCAAGAATCGCTTTGTCGCGATGCAGACGAACGTGAATACGAATATCTGGATTTTCTTTGCTAATAGATGGGCGCGGTAAAGACTTCTTCTCGAAGCAATCTACAACGGCATCTTTTACTTTCATCGCACCGTATTGGCTATTACGAATTTCGTTGTTCGTACCATTGAAATCAACAACGAAACGCTTAGTGCTATGGAATTGATTTACCCAGTTAACCGCAGTGGTCGATAGGTAAAGATCCATGTCATCCATACAAGTGAATTCTGAAAGGACACGTACAAATCGAGAAGCCAAACGGCTCCACAAACAACAACGATAAATTTGCTCATTGGTGGCTTTGAATTTAACACCTGCTTGAACAGGTTTTGCGTTTGTAATCCCTAGTTGGGTTAGTTCTTCAACTAATAAATTCTCAAGGCCATTTGAGGTAACCGCTAGATATTGATTCATAGTGTTCTTTTATTGATAAAAATGAGCTCGATTATACCTGAATTTGCTATTAGAGCATCACACTAAACTCGTCTTTTCATTGAATCTTTCTACTAACTGCTTAGCAAATGCTCAGTCATGAAGCGATCGCTTACTCGCATCCCCTTACAACACAACAACTCTCAATCTCACAGAAATAACACTCATCATTAGGCTTAAACTACCAAGTGCATTTATATTCACCTGTGAATTGGTATATACCAAGCAAGAATTAGCACTGAAACTTAGCAACAAAAGACCCAAAACAGGGAATAAACAGAGGAAATCCGCTATCGATAATGAGAGAATCGATCGAAATTGAGGTTAAAAAAAGATACGTTTTTTACAAATTAAATAAGTGAACAACGTCATTCAAATGAATGAACTACGTCGTATTTATTGAGATAGGCTTTTTTAGGCACAAAAAAAAATCGGCTATTAAGCCGATTATGGGGAAGGTATTACAGGTTTATTCGTAGCGATGGTTGGTCGAAATAATGCTCTAGTGACGCTCTAGATTAGAGAATAGAGAATAGAGAATAGAGAATAGAGGTTAACCCACCATCGCAATATGCGCTTGATGAAGGATGGCATTTGCGTCAGTCATTCTATCGTGCATGACTTTAATCGAGTCTCCAAAGCGTAACCCTTTTGAAGGCGTTAGGAGGAACTCTTCTAAGTCTACAAATGCACATAAGCTCGCACACTCTCCTACTTCTAATACAATGAAGTAACCAAGGCTATGCTCGTTATTCATTTGTACAATATCCCCTTCTTGAGGATATTCATGGCCAGCGCCTTGTGAGTCGAAGAACCAGCTTTTAGGCTGTACAGGCTTATGAAAACGCTTCGCGGCCACACAATAAAGTGCAAGCTCGGCTTGTCGTGGCTCAGACAGTTCTAAGCCAGAAATTTGTTCTTTGAAGGTTTGGTAAGAAGATGCATCATCAACAGTGAATTCATTATCTTTAAAAGCGCAGTCCACCAGCTTATTGCGGACCAGATTCGTTTTAAAAATCATATCCTCTCCGAGGTTTAGCATCAATGAACATTGCTGCTCATCGTAATACCAACTCCATGTATCGCTAGGTTTAAGCATCATTTCGTCTCACACTGTTGAACCATTCCGTTAGGTAAAACGCAAAATTACCTTCAATTACAGTAATTTTACTGCTCAACAGGCAAAAAAAAAGAGGAAATGAATTCCTCTTTCTTATCGCTTTTCTCTACAACTCAGTGAGTTACAGTGTCTCTTTTATCAAGACAATACCGGATTATAGATTTTCAGTGACGACTATTAGTTTTCAACCTATAGATCTTACGAACTACCGATTTTACGAACTATAGATTCTTAACGATGTCACGAACAAGGCCTGGACCTTTGTAGATGAAACCAGAGTAAACTTGTACAAGCTTAGCGCCTGCCATCATTTTCTCTTTTGCAGCAACGTAAGAGTCAACACCACCTACCCCAATGATCGGTAGTTGGTCACCTAGCTCTTGATGAAGTTTACGAACAACTTCAGTACTGCGAGATTGAACTGGACGTCCGCTTAGACCACCCGCTTCGTCACAATGCTTCATGCCTTCAACGATACTGCGATCCAATGTCGTATTGGTTGCGATCACACCATCGATCTTATTTTTGATCAATGATTCGCAAATCTGGCTAATTTCGTCATCACTTAGATCCGGAGCGATCTTAAGAGCAAGCGGGACATATTTGCCATGCTTCGCTTCTAATTCGGATTGCTTGGTTTTTAGTTCAGACAACAGATCATCAAGTGCTTCACCATATTGTAACGAACGAAGTCCTGGAGTATTTGGTGAAGAGATATTTACCGCAATGTAACCCGCGTATTGGTAAACCTTCTCCATACAGATAATGTAATCTTCTGCGCCCTTTTCAATTGGCGTGTCTTTGTTCTTACCAATATTGATACCTAAGATGCCGTCATAGTTCGACTTCTTAACATTCTCAATTAGGTTATCTACGCCTAGGTTGTTAAAGCCCATGCGATTGATAATACCTTCGGCTTCAACAAGACGGAACAGACGTGGTTTGTCATTACCTGCTTGTGGACGAGGAGTAACAGTCCCTACTTCTACAAAACCAAAACCCATTGCGCCAAATGCATCAATACATTCGCCGTTTTTGTCTAGGCCGGCAGCAAGGCCAACTGGATTTTTAAAAGTAAGACCCATGCACTCTACAGGTCGATGAGGTAATTGTTGGCGATACAAAAGATCAATAGGTGTGCCGGTGAAGCGTTTGAAATTTTGGATTGCAAGATCATGTGCCTTTTCGGCATCAAGTTGGAAAAAGCCAGTTCTGGCTAGACGGTAAAGCATTGTGCCTCCGATAGAAAAAAGCGCCGTGTAAACGGGGCGATATTATTTACTTATTTACCCAACTATTCAATCTATTACTGTCTGTAAGGGTAAGATAATCGAGTTTGCTAACGAAAGAGGTTTATTATTAAGCAAACGTTACCGTGTCCTCCAGTGAATGGTCCATTTGACTATCATTCAGTAACGAACATCGTTTAACTCGGCCAATTAGAAGCGAACTTTATCAAGCATAAGTGACTCAACGAAATAATTGGACACGTCATTTACTATTCAGCAATACGATACTGTTCAGCCAAACGAAAAAGGCAGGCCATTAGGTCTGCCCTTGTTTCTTTTCGTTTTTATCTAATCGCTAGTCTGTCGACATGCAGTTTAGATTCAATAGCATCAATTCACGTAGTGCTACTGAGAACTTGGCAAACTCATGAACCGAACCCACTTTGAATTCGTTCAAGATGCTTTCCCAACGATGTAAAGACACAGAATTACTTTCCATCCAATCATCGAGCGCTTTAATCACATCGATGTCTGAAGCACAACCGCAGTTAAGCACTTGGCCAGTTAGCTGACGTTGTTGCCAATCCAGATCTTCTCTGAATGCTGCACGTGCCAGCGCTTGCCAGTTGTTGTCTACTGCTTGACCATTGATTTGCTTCAAGAACCAGTGCAAAGACAAACGGTCACCGAGGTTGAAGTAAAGCTTAGACGCTTGTTGTACTGTTTTACCTGTTTCACGAGCCACTGTGGATATATCCAGTGCTGAGTACAAGCTAGACAAACGCGCAACTGAATTAGCCAACTCAGCGTTTACGCCTTGGTCAATCCATAATTGTGCCATTGCGTTGTGCTCTTCTACTTCCGAAGCCACTAGGTTTTCATCCAGTTTCTCTGTGATAGTAAGAACATCGCCTTGGTAAAGTTCAATCAGTGCTTTCACTGACTGTTTACCTGTACGGTTTCTTAACAACCAACGCGCCAAGCGACGAAGTGTACGACGAACATGGTAGATCAATTCGTATTGAGCTTCAGAACTTGAAACATTATCCAGTTCACGGATGCTCTTCAGAACATGACCAAGACCGTAGATTTCACGTGATGCTGCGTAAGCATTTGCAATATCAACAATATTTGCGCCCGTCTCTTCTTGTAGACGAGTGACGAAGTTACAACCCATCTCGTTAACCATTTGGTTAGCCAGTGCCGTCGCAATGATTTCAGAGCGTAGTGGATGGTTATCCATATGCTGAGAATAGTTACGACGTAACGCTGTTGGGAAGTATTGCATAAGCTGTTGAGCATGGAATTCATCATTAGCGATATCATCACTAACAAGATCTTCTTTAAGCACCATTTTTCCGTAAGCAACAAGTACAGAAAGCTCTGGTCTTGTTAGGCCTTGGCCCTGCTTTTCACGCTCAAGCAGTGTTTCGTCATCTGGGATGTATTCCAAACCACGATCCAAGTACCCTGCTTTTTCCATAGTATGGATGAAGCGGATTTGCTCTTTGACTAAGCCAACACCTTGATGCTCAGTAACCGAAATAGACTCAGCTTGGCAATATGCGTCGTCTAGTACGATTTCGCCTACTTCATCTTCCATCGATTCAAGCACTTGGTTACGTTGCTTAACGGTTAGATCACCGTTAGAAACTAAACCATTCAAGAAGATCTTAATGTTTACTTCATTATCCGAACAGTCAACACCACCAACGTTATCAACGAAGTCAGTATTAACGCGGCCACCCGTCAGCGCGTATTCAATACGACCCAATTGAGTCATACCCAAGTTACCGCCTTCACCAACAACCTTAGCTTTCAGGTCACGGCCATCGATACGAAGCACGTCATTTGCACGGTCACCTACGTCAGTATGAGTCTCGTTTGAAGACTTAACGTACGTACCGATACCGCCATTCCAAAGAAGATCAACCTGCATAGACAAGATCGCTTTGATCAAGTCATTTGGTGCCATTGATGCTTTCTTAGTACCTAGCATTTTCTGAATTTCAGGCGTCAAAGAGATAGACTTCGCCCGACGAGAGAAGATGCCACCACCTTGAGAGATAAGATCTTTGTTGTAATCTTCCCAGCTTGAGCGAGGTAGATTAAACAAGCGCTCACGCTCTACCCAGCTTGATGCTGATTCTGGATTCGGATCGATGAAGATATGCATGTGGTTAAACGCAGCTTGCATACGAATATGCTTAGACAACAGCATGCCGTTACCAAACACATCGCCCGCCATATCACCTACACCAATAACGGTGAAGTCCGTTGTTTGACAGTTGATGCCCATTTCACGGAAGTGACGCTTAACGGATTCCCAACCACCTTTCGCGGTAATACCCATCGCTTTATGGTCGTAACCGTTAGAACCACCAGAGGCAAATGCATCGCCTAACCAGAAGTTGTATTCATCAGATACTGAGTTTGCGAGATCTGAGAACGTTGCTGTACCTTTATCGGCAGCAACAACCAAGTACGGATCATCTTCATCGTGACGAACAACACTCTTCGGTGGGATAACCTCGCCTTCAATGATGTTGTCTGATACGTCTAGTAGTGCACGGATGAAACGTTTATAACAACGTTGACCTTCAGCGAAGATCTCATCACGGCCAGACATCATGTGCTGACGCTTACAAACGAAACCACCTTTTGCACCAACCGGTACAATTACTGTGTTCTTAACTTGCTGTGCTTTAACTAGGCCTAGAATCTCAGTACGGAAATCCTCTTGACGGTCTGACCAACGTAAACCACCACGAGCGACTTTACCGCCACGTAGATGCACACCTTCAATGTCTGGTGCGTAAACAAAGATCTCAAACGCAGGAACCGGTGCTGGGATATCTGGAATCTCGCTTGGTCTCATTTTCAGAGCCAACCAAGGTTTAGACTGTTTGTTGTCGTCTAACTGGTAGTAGTTAGTACGAAGCGTTGCTGTGATCATTTCCATGTAGCGACGAATGATACGATCATCATCCAAGCTTTCTACATGATCCAACTGTTCAGTGATCTTCTTGATAAGATCTTGTTGGCCTTTCGCGCTGCCCTTCAATTTTGGATCAAAACGCTTGCCGAATAAGCTCACTAACCCTTTCGCTAGATCTGGGTAATGAGACAATGTGTCTTCAATGTATTGTTGACTAAATGGGAAACCAACTTGGCGCATGTAACGCGCATACGCACGTAAGATTGAGATTTCACGTCCAGAAAGAGCAGCACCCAATACCAAGCGGTTGAAACCATCGCTGTCTAACTCACCCGCCCAAATCGCAGCAAAGGCTTGTTGGAATAGATCGCGAGCTTCACGAAGATCAATCGTCTTGTCACTCTTATGCAGCATCGAGAAATCAAGGATCCAATAAGTCACCCCATTGGTCTTGCGTACTTCATAAGGTGATTCACCAATAACGCGCAGGCCAAAATTTTCAAGCATTGGCATAACATCAGACAGATGAATCGGCTCATCACTGTGGTAGAACAATTTCAAACGAACGGCTTTAGAGTCTGCCGCCTCTTCTTGAGGTCGGTAGAAAAGCATGCCAAGCTTGTTGTCTTCACTCAGAGCTTCTAGACGCTCGATATCTGCAACCGCAGAACCCGGCATCATGTCTTCTTTGTACGAACGTGGGAATGCACGCATGTACTCTTTCGATAATGGAAGACCTTTGCTTTCACCGAAGTTAGCAACGATTGATTCAGACAGGCGGTCATCCCACGTAGACGATACTTCCATTAAATTTTGCTCAATTGTTTTCACGTCCACATCCATGTTGTTGTTATCAACACGAACAATATAGTGCGTTCTTGCCAGTGGGCTTTCAGAGAAGTATGTCGTGAATTCAACTTCTTCTTCGCAACCGAAGTATTGCTTCAAGATACGCTGGGTTTGACGACGAAGCTCGGTGTTGTAACGATCTTTTGTTACGTAAACCATGCAGCTAAAGAAACGGCCAAACGGGTCTTTGCGAACGAACAAGCGCAGAAGATCGCGGTCTTGCATTTGTACAACGCCCGTACCAACTTCAAGTAGCTCTTCTTCTCGAGCTTGAAGCAGTTCATCACGCGGATAGTTTTCTAGAATATTGTGCAGTGCTTTGTAAGAGTATGAACCCTGACGGTAACCACTTGCATCTAAGATACGCTCTACTTTCTCGCGAACTAGAGGAATGCTTTCAACGGTTTGGTTATAAACAGCAGAAGTATAAAGACCCGTAAAACGGTGCTCACCGATTACCTTGCCGTTTTTATCAAACTTCTTGATGCCGATGTAATCGTTGTAAGCTGGACGGTGAATGCGTGAAGCCGTGTTGCCCTTTGTTACGATCAATACATACGGTTTTTTCGCTTCTAAGCGCGCCGAGTCAGAAAACTCAGACAGCTTAACGTTACGTACGCGATCCGAATTCGCAAACAAACCAAGACCTTGCTCCTTGGTCGGTTGCAGTTCAGTGTCGCCATTTACAGAAACAAGGTCGTATTCCTTGTAGCCCATAAACGTAAAGTTGTGCTCACCTAACCAACGAAGGAACGCAAGCGTTTCATCAAAGCGCTGACCATCAACTGGAATCGTCTCTTTTTGTTGTTCAACTTGATTTGTGACTTCTTCAAGTCTTTCTACCATTTGTAGCCAGTCATTAACCACAAGACCTGTATCGGTAAAGATATCCAACAGCTCTGTTTTAAGCGCTGTCATTTCAGCTTTGCTGCTAAGACGGTCAACCTCGATATGGAAAAGCGATTGGAATGCACCTTCATTGTTGCTGACACCAACTACACTTCCCTTATCAGAACGGGAGATTTGTGTTGGGTTGTGAAGCATAAGGTGAGAAGAGAGATCGAGGCGAGTTAATGCCATTTTTACAGAATCAACGAGAAATGGGCTATCTGGTACCACTATCTCAACGATAGTGTGAGTCGATTGCCAGCCTTGACGACTTACTGTCGGGTTAAAAACACGGACAGAAATTTCGTCGGCTTTCTTTTCATTGATGTGATGCCATAAGCTAACTACAGCACCGTATAAATCGGATTCGTTTCTCTGAGTTAGGTCGTCGTGAGAAACGTTACTAAACAAGTGTTGAGCAAGTTGAGTTACGAGAGGTCGATGAGCAAGGTCAAGTTTGTCTTGAATCAGTTTGTACACTTTTTCAAGTAAAACTGGAACCACAGTTTCACGTGCGGTCATAGTCACACTCCACAATTAGAATTATATTTTATTATTAGGGGGCTTACTTAAGCTGGTGTTTGAATTGAGCCGTTAAGCTCTTTCCTACTAACGAGTTAAGTAAAGGTAATGCATTCATTTATTGTAAAAGCATTATTGAGAAATAGTTAATTGTTTTGGAGGTGGTAGGAGGTGAAATGTTTGATTATGTGATTAAGATTCCTTTTAACTCACTAGGCACGCCAAGGTTTACAGAGCTTCTAACTTAATAAACTTATTTTTTTGGTCAGTTGTCAGTCTAAACTGCCCTCTAACCCCTATTTGTGTAAGAAATGGTCTGAACCGAGTTGCAGGTAACTGTAAACGTAATCCGGTTGTTGTGATCACTTGGACTTTACTTGCCGCACCAGAATAGCTGGCCAAAAACTGCTGATATGAGATGTTAAGTTGGAAAATATAGTGTTTCATACGATACCTGTACAAATATACAGTGCCGGTATTTTCTGGCACAAAACGATGTTTAACAGTGGAAATGTTGAACGGCGAAAATTGTTTAAAGGTGAGAACGTCTAAGTTTGACAGCTTGTCTAAGAGACTAACCTTACATTGATTCTGATTTCTCTTAATGTTTAAACAAAGGTTTAGCTTAAACAATGATTTTTGCCTAAGCAACCAATCTTGTTTGCAAAACGAGTACCCAAAAACAAAAAATCAGTGGCAGATATTCTCTACCACTGATGGTTTTTCGGTATTAATAAACAGTTTATTAGTAAGCCGCTATTAGCAAACAGTTACCTGAATGAGCGCGAACTTAAGCCTCTAGTGCTTTCGTCACTTTCTCAAATAAGTCTTTTGCTAGGTTGTCCATGTTCTTTAACGTCTCAAGTTCTTTTCTGATCAGAACTTGACGGGCATCGTCGTACTTACGGAACTTAAGTAGAGGGTCAATCAAACGAGAAGCCACTTGCGGGTTGCTGCTGTTCAGCTCACGTAGGATCTCACCAGCAAACGCATAACCTTGTCCTGACTTGTCGTGGAACTGAACCGGGTTCATGTTTAAGAACGAACCAACCAAGTTACGAGTACGGTTCGGGTTCTTCAAACTGAACGCTTGGTGTGACATAGACGCCTTAATCACCTCAAGTGCGTTTGAACTCGGGTTTGTTCCTTGAAGAGCAAACCATTTGTCCATGACAAGACCATCGTGTTTCCACTTGTCACTGTAATCCGCCATTAAAGTTTCACGACATGGGAGTTGTGCACTGTTCGCCGCGCCCATTGCTGCCATGGTGTCTGTCATGTTGTTCGCTTGCTGATACATAGCAACAACCAAGTCATTCCCCTGCTCAGTAAAAGCTAAGTAACTTAGACAAACTTTACGCAGAGTTCGCTTACCAATTGAATCGTGGTCGATCGTGTATTCTGTCAACGCGTTGCTGTGGTAAACCGCAGAAAGTTCATCTTCGAGCTCTTTCGCTAGCATCACTTTCATCGCTTTCAATACAGATGCAACAGCATCGATATCGACACGCTCATACCAACCAGACACTTCATTATGACTTGGTAAAGAAAGCATCTCTGCAATAAACGCTGGCTCTAAAGAATCACTAAGCAGTACGCCACGGAATGCATCAACAACAGAAGCTGAAAGTTCAAACGCTTGACCTTGTTGAACCTTCTCAACGTTACTACGGATGTACTTCGCCAATAGCATTTGACCCGCATCCCAACGAGAGAACTCATTGCGAGCATTCACCATCAGGAAGATCAGCTCTTCATCTGAATAATTGTATTCTAATTTCACTGGCGCAGAGAATTCACGAAGTAGCGATGGGACCGGTTGCTCGTTTACATTCTCAAACACAAACGTTTGTTCCGCTTCTTTCACATCTAATACATTGTGAACTGGCTGGCCGTTACATTGTAACTCAATCACGTCACCCGACGTTGCGTATAGTTCGATGTCTAGAGGAATATGCAGAGCCTGCTTTTCGGTTTGCTCATGAGTTGCCGCTGTTACTTGGCGAGTCGTTAACGTGTACTCTTTTTTCTCTGCGTCGTAATGGCTTTCAACAGACAGCATCGGCGTACCAGACTGGCTGTACCATAAACGGAATTGAGACAGATCAACACCCGATGCATCTTCCATTGCAGCTACGAAGTCTTCACATGTTGCCGCCGTGCCATCGTGACGTTCAAAGTACAGCTTCATACCTTTTTGGAAACCGTCTTCACCCAACAATGTGTGGATCATTCGGATCACTTCACTGCCCTTTTCGTATACCGTCAATGTGTAGAAGTTGTTCATTTCTATCACTTTTTCTGGGCGAATTGGGTGAGACATTGGGCTCGCATCTTCAGCAAATTGTGGACCGCGTATAGTTCGAACATTGTTGATACGGTTTACTGCACGAGAACCAAGATCAGAAGAGAACTCTTGATCACGGAATACCGTTAAACCTTCTTTCAAGCTCAACTGGAACCAATCACGACAAGTGACTCGGTTACCAGTCCAGTTATGGAAATATTCGTGACCAATGACTGCTTCAATACCTAGGTAGTCAGTATCGGTTGCTGTTTGGTCATTCGCTAAAACGAACTTAGAGTTAAATACGTTTAGGCCTTTGTTTTCCATCGCACCCATGTTGAAGAAATCAACGGCTACGATCATGTAGATGTCTAAGTCATACTCAAGATCGAAACGCTCTTCGTCCCATTTCATTGAGTTAATCAAAGAAACCATCGCGTGGTTTGCGCGGTCGAGGTTGCCTTTGTCGACAAATATTTCTAGGTCAACATTACGACCTGATTGTGTGGTGTATGCGTCACGAAGTACATCGAAGTCACCCGCAACTAAAGCAAACAAGTACGCTGGTTTTGGATGTGGGTCTTGCCATTTCACCCAGTGACGACCATTTTCAGCTTCACCTTCGTCTACTCGGTTACCGTTACTAAGTAGGAATGGATTCTCTGTTTTGTCTGCGATAACCGTTGTCGTGAATTTCGCCAACACATCTGGGCGGTCCATGTAATATGTAATACGGCGGAAACCTTCAGCTTCACATTGAGTACAGAATGCACCACCCGATTTGTAAAGGCCTTCAAGAGCACTGTTCCCTTCAGGGTTAACTTCAGTCACGATCGTGAGTGTGAAATCTTTCGGTAGTCCGCTCAGTGTCAGTTGAGTTTCAGATTGCTCAAATTGCGTCCACTCTTGACCCTCAACTAAAACAGAAACCAACGTCAAACCTTCACCATCAAGTACTAATGTCGAGCTTTCTTTCTCCTGCTTAACACTAGAAACAGCGGTAATGATGGATGCTGAATCGTACAAATCGAAAGTAAGATCGATTTCAGAAATAGTGTGAGATGGTGATTGATAATCTTTACGATACTTGGCTTGAGGTGTATGTGCCATGACGGGTTCCTTTTGATCGTTATACGTAATTATTTTTTAACTGTATATATCTAAAGGTTGAGCGCCAATAAAACAAGGGGAATATTAAAAAAAGGAGGCATTGTAGGAAAATGCCTCCATGTTTTGCTATTTTATCAATCAAATCAGACAGGAACGGCTAAGAAATGAACTGTGAACCATATTATCAACGAACCCGACTTTGTAGCGAGATATCGTGCTTATCGAATACGATTTAGCACCGCGAACATGTCTCCTTCTTCACCTTGAAGCGTCAATACATCACTGTTTAATGTGTAACGAGTACCATGTTCGCCATTTTCATACAGTAGTACTAGCTGGTCGCCTTCCGTGTAATACACTCCACGACGAACCACTTCACTGCCCACTTCATCAGACACTCGGAACATAAACACAAAGTCAGGTTGGAGTACTAGATCCATTTTTTGGATATTACTTGCACGTAAATCACTACCTGAAAGTTCAGCACTCGACCAAATACCAGCCAGTGCATTCGGTAAGGCTTTAGTAAACATGACGCCATTGAGGTTCAACATATTATGGTTACTGCTGTAGGCGTAAACTTGAGGCTCTGAGGTATTCAAACCCAAAATAATTGTGTCTTCATTGGCATTATACAAACCTTCCCAATGGTCGACACTATAATCTTTCTTTTGAATATCAATGGAGAATGAGTAGTTTGAATCGAGGGTAAGCTTGATTGCTCTAAAATTTTCAGTACCTTTTTCAGGGGCTGAGTTCATCAAATACCAATCACCAAGTAACAAAGGAAGGTCAAAATGAGATAGATTGCTATCACTTTTTGATTGTTGATCGCTCGGAGCGACCTCACTCCCAAAAGCAACAAAACTTAAACAAGATAAAAATAGTAGAACCCATTTCATACGCACGCCCTCGTTTTTTTTAAGCTTAGGCACGTAATGAATAGAAAGCGAAAAAATATGATCCAAGTCACTAAATTTTAAGTGCGAAGTAACTGGGTGACATAATTACTCGCAAAAACAGCTCTTAAAAATGAGTAATTCAGAATATTTTCAAGCTTAAATTGACAAAGAAACACCTTATTTTTGTCAAATCCCAGATACAAAAAAAGCGAACCTAAGCTCGCTTTTTACCAAACGCCACCTTTAACAAGGTACGTTAGGGTCTATTTCTTTATCATATCTACCATGATAGCGACTGACTCATCAAGATAGGCGTCTGGGGCTTCGTAGTCTTTAGGAATATCATCTAACGTTTTAAATGCCTCTAATTTAGCGGCTTTTTGACGTTGGTTGATACGCTCTAAACGAAGCACATCTGCATCATCACTTTCTTGCTGACGTACCTTTTCATTCAAAGAAAGGTCGTTATCGTCTTTATCTGCCTTATATTTTTCAATATCTTGCGCGATAAAGCTAAATTCCATGTCAGTAGCAATGCGAGCTTGATGTTGGGCAGTCAAAGCAATAATTTCTTCATCGTTACGCTGTAACACTGCGTAATTTGCTTTATCAATACTGTCCCAAGGCAGAGCATTATCTTCAACACTTTCACCAGTATCAGCAGGATCAATTGGTGTTGGGTAAGCAATATCAGGTACTACACCTTTGTTTTGCGTACTCCCACCATTGATTCGGTAGAATTTCTGGATTGTGTATTGAACGTAGCCCAACTCTTTATCGAATAAATCATAGATATGATTCAAAGAGCGATGTTGTTGCACCGTTCCTTTACCGAAAGAGTTTTCGCCAAGGATGATTGCACGACCGTAATCTTGCATCGCTGCCGCAAAGATCTCAGAGGCTGAAGCACTATAGCGATTGACCAATACCGTTAGTGGGCCTTGGTAACTAATTTCGCCATCAGTATCACTGTTCACTTTGACACGACCGTAGCTATCACGCACCTGAACAACGGGTCCCTCTTTGATAAACAAACCAGAGAGTTCGGTTGCTTCAGTAAGTGCACCACCACCGTTGTTTCGTAGATCAACAATAATACCTTCAACACCTTGCTCTTTAAGCTCAGAGATCAGTTTGTCGGTATCTTTAGAAAGGCCAACATAGAAGCTTGGTACTTCTAGTACACCAATCTTCTTGCCATCTTTCTCGATAACTTCTGATTTAACAGCGCGGTCTTCTAAACGAATCTTATCGCGTACAATTGTGACAACGTGACTTTTTGCATCTTTACCATCTGGCAAGATCTGCAGCTTAACTTTAGTCCCTTTCGGTCCTTTAATTAATTGCACTACATCGTCTAAACGCCAGCCGATAACATCAACAATATCTTCGCCATCTTGACCAACACCAACAATACGGTCACCATCGCTCAGTTGTTTGCTATTGGACGCAGGGCCACCAGCAACGAGAGATCGGATAACGGTGTAGTCGTCTGTCATTTGAAGTACAGCACCAATGCCTTCTAGAGATAGATTCATCTCAGACTGGAATTGCTCTGCATTTCTTGGAGAAAGGTAACTGGTATGAGGGTCAACTTCTCGCGCGAATGCGTTCATGTAGATCTGGAAAGCATCTTCGTTGTGCGATTGCGTAATACGCTTCATCGCATTGTTGTAACGCTTTTCCAAAACTTCTTGAATCTCTGGCCACTCTTTACCTGTAAGTTTTAGATTCAACGCGTCGTATTTAACACGCTTCCTCCAAAGCTCATTCACTTCAGCGATATCTTTTGGCCATTCCGCTTCGCTACGATTGAGCTCAATACTTTCATCAGTATCAAACTTAATCTCAGTATCTAGTAAAGACAGCGCATATTGGAAACGTTCAAAACGCTTCTGCATGGACAAATTATAAACATCGAATGCAATTTGGTTATTACCGGCTTTCAGTTGGTCATCAATTTGTTTAGATGAAGTAGCGAAAGAGTCAATATCAGCTTGAGTGAAGATATTACGGTTATAATCCAGCATCTCTAAATAACGATTAAAGATAGCTTGGGAGAAATCATCGTTGAGATTGAAGTGTTTATAGTGGGAACGAGTAAATCGAGAAGTAACACGTTTACTAGCAGTTTGGTGTTGAACCTCAGGAGCGAGTAGAGGTAAATCGTCCTGATTTAATTTGGCTTCAAGAGCCTGAGCTGAAGCTGCTAGCAAAAAGCTAGCAGCAATCAGTGTCAATTTTGAACGGCATTTCATGCGTAGGAGTATCTCCTTTAAGCGCGCAAGTGCTCCGCTTTAACAACCATTTGTAGGCCGTTTGCTAACTGAACACGCACATCTTCCTTATTGATTTCAACAATGGTCGCAGCCATGTTTCCTGTACCCATGTTCACATTTACTTCTTTACCAGTGATAAATTCATCGGCGTTCAAAGCGCGTGTTTCTACAGGCTTTTCTACTTTCGGTGCTTTAGGCGCTTGACGACGAGGCTGTTGAGCTTTCTTCGCTTTAGCTTTCGCTTTGCCTTCGTCACGAGCTTTCTGTGCTTGTTCTTTACGACGAGCCTGAACTTTCGCTTTGCTTTCTGCAAGTGTCGCTTTAGCGTGCTCAACGTGCTCTTCTTCTAGTGTGCCACATACGTTGCCGTCTAGGTCAACACGTTCTGCGCCAGCTTTTACGCCGTGCAGGTAACGCCATGATGATGTGTACTGTCTTAACGCTGCACGAAGCTGAGTCTTACTTACTTTTTCGTCTTCATTTAGACGTTCAGCAAGATCTTGAAAAATACCAATTTTAAGTGGTTTCGCTTCACCTTCTAGAGTAAAGCATTTAGGGAAACATTCAGCAACATATGCGATAACTTCTTTGCTGTTTTTTAACTTTTCAGTGTTTTCCATGTGGGTTCCTGGTTTTTGCGGTTTTCCGCGAGCATTAAGAAAATATTTTTACGTATTATAGAGAGATGCTTGGGAAAAACCACAGTAAGAGAATAATTTATGCCTTGTTCGCGTGCGAATTAAGCAGCTTTTCCACTTCTGCCATGAAAAATGTTAATCCGTCCTCGTCAATTTGAGAAAAACGACCAACATTTGGGCTATCGATATCAAGAACGCCCGCAATTTTCCCGTCAATCGAAAATGGTATAACGATTTCTGAGTTACTTGCAGCGTCACAAGCGATGTGACCTTCGAACTCATGCACATCATGAATGCGCTGAACTGTATTCGTCGCAACCGCAGTTCCACAGACTCCACGCCCTACAGGAATTCGAACACACGCAGGTTGACCTTGGAATGGACCAAGCACAAGCTCATCTTGTTGCATTTGCTTATCTTGCTTCATTAAATAAAAACCAGCCCAATTAAGTTCATCTAATTCCATGAACAATAGTGAGCTAATATTTGCAAGATTTGCAATTAGATCGGTTTCTGATTCAATTAATGCAACGGCTTGTTTGGTTAAGCGTTGGTAATGTTCTATTTTCATATTAACTTCCAATTAAATTGAGACTTCCATTATCAAGAGAACGCAGTAAGATGCGGCCATCAAACTAAATAGGACTTATTCTCATTACAATGAACAATTCAGAAGACACTATTAGCCGTTCTTGGTTGATAACTCAAGTAAAAAAACACAAGTCCAAATTACTGTTTGCTAACTTTGTTGCCATTCTTGCAACCTTAATTAGCGTCCCTATCCCTCTGCTTATGCCACTCATGGTTGACGAAGTTTTGCTTGATAAGCCGGCTTCAGGGTTAGAGATGATGAATCACCTACTTCCAGTCTCGCTGCAAACGCCAACTGGCTATATTGCTCTTACTCTCTTGTTAGTTATCCTGATGCGCTCTGCTAGCCAAGCGTTGAATATTCTACAAGGTCGTCAATTCACTTTGGTTTCCAAAACGATCACCTACCAAATGCGTAGCAAGATGATCGATAAACTTGGCCGCATTAGCATCCGACAATACGAAACCAAAGGCAGCGGCGGGATTAATGCTCACCTTATTACAGACATAGAGACTATTGATAAGTTCATTGGCTCGACCCTTTCTAAATTTATCATCAGCTTCTTAACGGTGCTCGGTACCGCTATCGTCTTACTATGGTTAGAGTGGCGTTTAGGGCTGTTCATTCTACTGGTCAATCCTGTTGTTATTTATTTTTCTCGTAAACTCGGTAGCCGTGTTAAACACCTCAAAAAATATGAGAACCAATCTTTTGAGCGTTTTCAGAATCGCTTAGTTGAAACCTTAGATGGCATCTACCAGCTTCGTGCCGCTAACAAAGAACGTATCTTTCTGGACGAACTGAAAGTTCAGGCAAACCAAGTAAGAATCGACGCCGATAAATACGCATGGCAATCTGAAGCCGCAGGTCGAGTGTCCTTTTTACTGTTTCTATTAGGTTTTGAACTGTTCCGTGCTGTGGCAATGCTGATGGTGTTATTTAGTGATTTAACCATTGGCCAAATTTTCGCAGTCTTCGGCTACTTATGGTTCATGCTCGGCCCTGTTCAAGAGTTATTAGGCATTCAGTTTTCGTGGTATAGCGCGAAGGCAGCGCTTCAACGTATTAACGACCTACTGCTACTTGAAGAAGAGCATCGACCGGTGAGTAAAGTAAACCCGTTCAATGAACACCAAGAAGTGACCGTCGATATTGAAGATGTTACATTCTCTTACACATTAGAAAACACTGTTTTAAATAGGCTATCCTTACACATACCTGCAGGTAAAAAGGTCGCTCTAGTCGGTGCCAGTGGCGGAGGTAAATCGACATTAATACAGTTGCTGATTGGGGTTTATCAAGCCGACTCTGGTTGTATTCGTTATAACGGTGAAACAACGGACGACATCAGCTTTGACGTAATTCGTAATCAAATTGCCGTTGTTTTACAGCAACCTATACTTTTTAATGACACATTGAGGCATAATCTGACCCTCGGCGCCGAATACGATGAAATGTCGCTATGGCGTGCGCTTGAAGTGTCTCAGATGCAAGATGTGATTAAGCAGCTAAGTAACGGTTTGGATACTCAAATTGGTAGGAATGGCGTTCGACTGTCTGGTGGTCAACGACAACGACTGGCCATCGCCCGTATGGTGTTGAGCAATCCGAAGTTTGTTATTCTTGATGAAGCAACATCAGCACTTGATACCGCGACAGAGTCAGCTCTGCACAAAGCGCTAAGCGAATTTTTGAAAGATCGCACAACTTTGATTGTGGCCCATCGATTATCAGCAGTGAAACAAGCTGATCTGATCTATGTTTTAGAAGATGGGCAAGTCACACAGACGGGAACACATGGTGAATTGGTTGAACAACAAGGACTTTATCAAACACTCTATGGCAGTGTGCAATCGCACGCCTGAAGTTTGTCGTTCTAGTAAGTTAAGTCATTTCGATGTTTTGACCAATGCTTCAACTTGGGAGGTCTTGTGACCTCCCCCTTTCATCCTGTCACCGCAGAATCGTTACCAAGCGATCAACCATCGTCCGGACAACCACAAGGTAAGCACTTGTGCGACAGCAGTTCTGTACGACTATGCCAAGGCTGTGAACTTCCAATAGACAAGATGGACATCCCACATGGGAAGTCAGCTTACTGCCCTAGGTGCGGAACTCAGTTATACCGCGGAGGCACACCTAGCCTCTCTGGAAACCTAGCGATCGCAGTGACTTGCTTATTGCTATTTATCCCTTCTCATTTCTTTGAATTCATCAGTATCCGCCTCATTGGTGTCATGATACCTGCCACATTACCTTCAGGTGTATTTACCTTGATGGGAGAAGGCTTCCCACTGCTTGGATTACTCATTTTATTTTGTAGCTCTATCGCGCCATTCCTTGTTTGTACTTCTGTGCTTATCACACACGCATCATTGCGTTTTAAAATTTTCACACCATTTCGTTATTCGCTAACGATTATCCAAACCTTAAAGCACTGGATGATGTTGGATGTGTTTTTGGTGAGTGTGGCCATCTCATGTTTCAAACTACAAGACTATTCCGATATTTTTGTTGGTCCCGGTTTAATTGGATTGATTCTACTGCAGCTATTCAGCGTTCTATTGGTAAGCCGCATTAGTGTGCGACGTTACTGGGAAGCTTGGGCTAAAGAATCAGACTACTCTTTTACAGAAAGCAAAAATGTTCACTGTCACAACTGTCATCTATCTCAGCCTGAAAGCGACGCTTGTGTACGTTGTCACCATGACTTATATCACCGCAAGCCCTACTCTATACAAAAGACTTGGGCACTGTTATTTGCGGCTTCCGTAGCCATAATACCAGCGAACGTTATTCCAATTTCAATCGTAATCACCAATGGGCAAAGGTTAGAAGACACGATCATTTCGGGTGTCGCCTCACTCATCAATACTGATATGTACGGCATCGCTGCGATTATTTTTATTGCAAGTATTGTGGTTCCAGTGGCCAAGATTCTCGGTCTCACGTACATACTGCTTTGTATTCAAATGAAACGAGCACGCTATCATAGGCAAAGAATGATCATCTATTTCATCGTGAAATGGGTCGGTAAATGGTCGGTGATGGATCTCTTTGTTATTTCGATCATGATGACATTGGTCGACCGTGGACAAATTTTAAACTTTACACCAGGTTATGGTGCTGTGGCTTTCGGTGTCGTTGTTGTTATGACAATGCTGGCAGCGGAAAGCTTAGATCCTAGGCTAATTTGGGATAACCACACCTCTAAAGATGAGTCAGTGAATGAACAACAATAACCAATCACAAACGTCATATTCACCAGAAGTTAGAAAAAACAAAGGGATCTCACCTTTGTGGATTCTGCCGATTCTAACCGTAGCACTTGCTGGTTGGCTGGTTATGAAGTCAGTACACGATGCAGGACAACGTGTGCAGATCTACTTCTCGGATGCCGCGGGGTTAGTCGCAGGGCGAACCACGATTCGCTATCAAGGTTTAGAAGTGGGTATGGTTCGTGATATCACGTTGTCCAAAGACCTCTCAAGCATTTATGTTGATGCAGACATCTATCCTGAGGCTCAAAAGCTTCTTTCAAAGGGAACGCGTTTCTGGCTGGTAAAACCAACAGCAAGCCTATCTGGCATTTCTGGTTTAGACGCCCTAGTTTCGGGTAACTATATTGCGATTCACCCTAGTGAAACCAAAGAGAAACCAGAAACGGTGTTTCACGCCTTGGAGTCGTCACCTTCTGACTTATTGGCGTCGAAAGGTCTCAATATATCGTTGACGACTAAAGACCTTGGCGGCGTATCTGTCGGTTCACAAATTGTTTACCGCAAGATCCCGATTGGTGAAGTTTATAACTATCAACTCAATGAAAATGCTAAGTCGGTAACCATTCAAGCGGCCATCAAAGACGAATACAGCCATATCATTACCGACCAAAGTCGTTTTTGGAATGTAAGCGGTTTGGGGGCGAGTATCGGCTTCTCTGGTGTTGACGTACGATTAGAGAGCTTAAGTGCCCTACTTGGCGGCTCCATTGCGGTCGACTCTCCGGGAGAAGGCCAGCCCGTTGAAATGAACACCGAATTTAAGCTCTACCCTGACTTAAAAACCGCGGGTCGTGGTATCTCAATCAAGATAGCGGTACCAGACGACAACAAGATCAGCGCAACTGGCGCACCTATCATGTACAGAGGCATCGAAATCGGTCAGGTTACCGATCTATCGTTGAGTAAAGGTCGTGAAAATGTCGTCGCTTCTGCCGCTATTCAACCTGCATTCAGCGACTTTTTGAACAGCGGAAGTAAATTCGTTCTAGAAGAGGCTGAACTATCTCTAACGGGCATGAAAAACCTTGCTAACTTAGTGACAGGTAACTTCCTGACATTAGTACCCGGTGAAGGTGAAAAATCTCGCCGATTTACCGCTATCCGCAAGAACGAATTCAGTCAGGAGCAAGAAAAGTCTGTTGCGATTCGTCTAACCTCTAACAATTCATTTGGTTTGGATGTCGGAACCCAATTGCTTTATAAAGGCATAGCCGTTGGCTCAATCATTGATGTTGGGCTGGTTGAAAGTGTTGGAACCGGTAGCGACAAGCATGAAGTATTCATGGACGCGCTGATCGACAACCAATATGCACACCTTATCAAAAGTAATAACCGCTTCTTCGTGACAGGCAGTGCAACGGCAGAGCTTACAGAGTCAGGGTTAAGCGTCACTGTCCCGCCAGCCAAACAGCTGTTGAGCGGGTCTATTAGCTTTGTAAGTGAAGGCAACAGTAAGTCTCGCTCTAACTATCAATTATTCCAAAGTAAGTCATTAGCAGAGATCGCGAAGTTCAATCAAACTGGGTCTAAAAAGATGTCGTTGTTTGCCAGTGAACTGCCTTCTATTTCGAAAGGAAGTCCTCTGCTCTACCGTAACCTTCAAGTCGGTAGTATTTCTAACTTTCAGCTTGCCGATGGTGGCGTAAGAATCGAAGTAACCATCGAAAACCGTTACACGCACTTGATCAACAAGCACACGGTTTTTTGGAATCGCTCAGGTGTTGAAGTCGATGCCTCTTTATCAGGTATCAGTATTAAAGCCGCGCCGGTTAAAACATTGATTCAAGGCGGTATTGCCTTTGATTCACTACCAGGGATCGACAACAAGCTGGGTAACGTTTGGAAGCTATATGCCGATTCGAAATCTGCAAGAAAGTTTGGCCGTGCGATTACCATCACCTCTTCTGGCGACCAAGAAGTCAGCAAGGGCATGGCGATCAAGTATCAGGGCGTAACAGTTGGTGAAGTGACTCTCGTGATTCCGAACTTTAACAAAGGTGGCATCGAAATTACCGCTCGCGTTTTACCGGAATACGTTGAGAAAATAGCCGTCGCAAACAGCCACTTTTGGTTAGCAGAGCCAGAGATCGGCCTAAACGGTATCAAAAACGTATCAGCACTACTCTCTAAACACATCAATGTTGAACCAGGAAAAGGCGGCAAAACCACGGCATTTAAGCTCAGCCAAGGCCCCGTTCAACCTGAAGGCAAAATGTTTACGTTGCAGAGTGAAACAAGAGGTTCGGTATCTGAAGGCACACCAATTCTATTCAGAGAACTAGAGATTGGATCTGTGATTGACGTACAGCTAGGTGAATTCGCTGACCGTATTATCTCAACCATTCAAATCAAACCTGAATTCGCCTATCTGATCCGCTCAAACAGCGTTTTTTGGAATGTGTCAGGGGTTGATGTCTCAATCGGTTTATCTGGCGCAAACATCAAGGCTGGTACAGTAGATAGCTTGTTAAGAGGCGGGATTACTTTCTCAACGCCACCAACGAATGAACTCCAACCGTTGGCAGAAGAAGACCAATCTTTCTATTTATATCCTCAAGCCGAGGATGAATGGAAATCTTGGAGAACCGCCATACCTCGCCCTTAGCGAACTAAGTATCTACACTGAAACACACACGATTCAACTTAAAATGCAGCCAAACGGCTGCATTTTTATTGTTTGAAGCAAATTTGGTTTAGGACAATCTCATTTTGCTTTAAACTGCGCGCATTAACGCTATAAACCGAGATACCCTTTTGCACGCTAACGTATATATCCCAGAAGAATTCCTGACTCATATTGAAGGCATCATGCCAAGCCATCTAGATATGGCTTCATTTGTCGCTTCTTGTCAAAAGCCACTTCGTAAAAGTATTCGAGTGAACACACTGAAGATCAGTGTTGAAGATTTCCTCGTACGCGCGAAAGACAAAGGTTGGGAACTGGAACCAGTACCTTGGTGTGAAACGGGTTTTTGGATCACTGCAGATGAAAGTGAAGCGCCTTTAGGCAATACAGCAGAGCACATGTCTGGCCTATTCTACATTCAAGAAGCCAGCTCGATGATGCCACCGTCAGCTCTATTCCAACGTGAAGAGAATTATCAAGCCGTGTTAGACACCGCTGCTGCACCCGGCTCAAAAACGACTCAAATAGCGGCCTTGATGAATAACCGTGGCGTACTGGTTGCTAATGAATACGCAGCAAGCCGTGTGAAAGTCCTGCACGCCAACATCGAGCGCTGTGGCGTGCGTAATGCAGCCCTAAGTAACTTTGATGGCAGAGTCTTCGGCGGTTGGCTACCAGAGCAATTTGATGCTGTGTTGTTAGACGCACCCTGCTCTGGTGAAGGTACGATTCGTAAAGACGCTGACGCGATGAAGAACTGGACGTATCAGTCTGTGGTCGATATTGCTGACACTCAAAAAGATCTGATTGAAAGTGCTTTTCATGCTCTCAAACCTAACGGCGTGCTGGTTTACTCAACGTGTACACTAAGTACCGAAGAGAACCAACAAGTATGTCACCATCTAAAAGAAACGTTTGGCGACGCAGTTGAATTCGAGTCTTTAGAAAACTTATTCGACGATGCAAAAGCGACGACGACCGAAGAAGGCTTTCTTCACATCTTCCCGCAGGTTTATGACTCGGAAGGTTTCTTCGTTGCACGTATCCGTAAACTCGCTTCTGTGACACCACCAGAAGTGAAAAAACGTTTGGGTAAATTCCCATTTGAAAAAGCCAATAAGAAAGCGCAGCAAGAAGTCGCTGATCAGCTTTTAGGCGCACTGGATATCGAGTTACCAAGTGACACGCAGGTATGGATTCGTGACAAAGATGTTTGGCTATTCCCTGAAGCACTAGAGCCGATGATTGGCGAGTTCCGTTTCTCTCGTATGGGCATCAAGATCGCAGAGACCCATAAGAAAGGCTACCGCTGGCAGCATCAGGTAGCGACAACGCTCGCAACGGGCAACGAAGCCAACGTTGTAGAGCTGAATATTGAAGACGCACGTGAATGGTTTATGGGACGAGATGTTCGCCCAGAAGGCTTGTCAGGTAAAGGCGAAGTGCTGGTTAAATACAACGGCGCGATCATTGGCCTTGGTAAGTGGGTTGGCAACCGAGTGAAGAACGGTTTACCGCGAGAGCTAGTACGCGATAAGAACCTGTTCTAATTATGCTTAAAGCATGCGAATAAACAAAAAGCCCAAACAACGTAAATTGTTTGGGCTTTTTCTATTCACATCAGATAACTCGGTGCGATTAAAAACAATGTCGAATCAACACTTAATTACATAAATATCAATTCAAGTCACTATTTGCGTTATGGAAAATCGCACATCGAGAAATTTAAACTAGACTTCAGTCTATCAGACAAAGAATTACAACGATTAGCGTAGGCTCTTTGGAGCCCTTTCCCCTAAGCCCAAACAGGAAAGTTTGGGCTTTTTTTTAACCGAGAGACGCGCTTATTCTGCTAAGCGAATGCCTTCTTTATCAATAGAGATTTTACCTGACTTGTACAGACCACCGATGGTCTTTTTGAACGTACCTTTACTGGTTCTGAATGCCGTAAAAATCGCTTCAGGTGAAGACTTGTCGTTCAATGGTAAAAAGCCGCCTTTCTTCTCAAGCAGATCTAGAATCTTAGTGCTCAAGTCATCCATCTTCGCAACACCGACTTTTTGAAGAGATAAATCAATCTTACCGTCTTCTTCACGAATGTTTTTGATGTAGCCTTTTAGTGATTTACCAATGAATAGCTTACCAATAATGTCTGATGGGAAAATCATTCCCCAGTGTTCGCCATTAACGATCGCTTTGTAGCCTAATTGGCTGCGCTCAGCGATGATAAGGTCAACTTGTTCGTTTTGCTTATAAGTCGCAGGCGTGTTGTCTAACCATTTGTTGAACTTCGTTGTTCCAACAATACGGCTCGATGCTTTATCGATATACACATATACTAAGATTGACTGACCTTCGTTTAAACGGCCACGCTGCTCGCTGAAAGGAACCAGAAGATCTTTGCCTTTCACACCCCAGCTCATGAATGCACCAGTGCTGTTTACACCTTCAACCGTCATCAAACCAAACTGCCCTACTTGAGCGATAGGTTTTTCAGTGGTTGCAGCGATCTGGTTGTCAGAATCAATGTATAAGAAAACATCTAGCTTTTGACCAATTTCAACACCTTCAGGAGTAAATCGTTTCGGCAGCAACACCGTTCCATAGTCGCTAGCGTCAAGGAATACACCGAAGTCCGCTTGTTTTACTACTTCTAGGTTGTTTATTTGACCAATATTAATCATCAAGATTGTCTCTACTTTAAATTTGGCGGTGATTATACGTGATCTCTGATATGCTTTCGCTAGTTTCATTCATATTTTTATATTCTAGGAGACATCGTTGATCACCGTTGATAAACAAGATGCGATAACACTTAAAATTAACCATGCGATGGCTAAGACAAAAAAGCTCGATATGGACGTTTATCTATTCATTCCCGGTGAACTCGGACTGACGCCTGAAGTCCTTTCTGAAAGCGCATTTTTCTACAGTTCAATTACTCAGAAACGCGCTTACTACAGTGATAAAACGCTGCTGCCTCTAGTACACAGCCGTTTAGCAAAACGTGGTCGACTCTCCATCACGCAGTATCGTGTTAGTTTGAGTTTGTTCGCTTATCAATATGTTATCGCGTTAGACAAAGCCGTCAGCAGCTTGAATAAAAATGAGAGTGACAATGTCACGGCTGATGAAGTTGATGAAGTCATCGAACTGGCTCTCGATATATTAAAGAAACTGCGCCGAAGTATTCCTTATGAAGAAAACCTTAAACGCTACTATGCAAATATAGATAACTACCTGTCTTGGTACACAGAGCAAAGGTTTTTATCGCTGGTTTCACATATGCCACGCGGCAGTGAATATTCCACCATCAAAGAGCGCCTATTAACGCTTTGTGATAAAGAAACTGCCCACCGCAAGCTGAATCGATACAACTCAGCCAAGGTTCGAGAAGATGTCACTCGTTTGAGTAACAAGATGCGATTGCTGCGTCGTTTGATTGAGCACCCTATCGTCCTCAAAGAAAAGACGACATCAATGGGTAAGAACGTGAAGAGAGCCGTTAAAGGTATCGCAACGGGCTTGGTCATGGTGGTGGTTACCACGACCGTCATATTAGCTCGTGACTTCCTAGGAGAGATTACCGCGTCTTTCATCGTGTCCATGTCATTCATCTACGCTTTGCGTGAAATCTTCAAGGATGATTTAAGGGATATACTTTGGCGTTGGCTGCGCAAAGGAAAACCAAAGTGGAAGCGTCGCTACTTTGACCCGACAACAAATAAGTCAGTCGGTCATAAACTTGAATGGTTGGATTACGCCAATTTCTCTAAGTTAGCGGACAAAATTCAGTTGATTCGTAAGAAGCGAGTTGTTCAGCGCGAAGAACAAATTTTGCATTATCGTTCTCAAACCGAAATGTCGACATCGACGTTTATGAGTGGTTACGAAGAGACGCGTGAAACACTGTCCGTCAGCCTGAGGGCTCTCACTCGTTTGATGGATAAGAGTTCAAATAACGTATATCGACTAAATGAAGGTCAAGTAAGTCGTGAGTCAGTAGAAAAACGTCACCTGCTGAACTTGATCATCAAAGAGAACAATCATGATAGCGAACCGACTTATTACCGTTGGAAAATCGTAATGAACCGTTCAAAAATCGTTGATATCGAGCAGATCACTCAAGAGTCATAATCTTTAGATATGTAGATACGAAATAGGGTATGTGGGTACAAAATCCACATACCGCTCTTTCAGTTCTCAAGCGTTTCTTACTGCCTTCACAAAGCTTTTAGCTACTTTCTAGAAGGCACTTTCTTAATAGAAAGCGTTAGCGTGAATTCAGCCATCGGTTCATCGCCATGCAGAGACGGACAAGTCGCGATAATCGTCACAGGTTGGTTAACACGCTCTCCAGTCGACATGGTTTCAGCCAACATGGTATTGATTAGCTCTCCATCGTTACACGTAAAATGTACATCTCCCTCAGGGCGCTTCAAAAAATTGCCCGTCACCTCTTTAAATGCCAGCGAAATTTTTTCACCTTGTTGCTGCGACTTACTCATGGCAAGAAAACCGCCTGCGACATCAGCACCTACAGCCAACACACCAAAATACATGCTATTAAGGTGATTCTTCGTTCGCCTTTTAAGAGGGATTTTAACTTCAACATGTTGGTTATCCAATGCGAGTAGCTTTGGGCGACACAACCAGATCAATGGCACTTTGAAAAAGCCAAACATACTTAAATAGAAATTTGCTTTTTGTAGAGGGGTCAACATTCGGATTACCTAATCAAATCAGTCATCAGACCAGTTAATCCGTTAGCGATAGAGATGTCAAAAAAATGTTACAAAAAAGAGATATCACGTCTCCATGATATCTCTTCATTTTCAAACTCTTGCAACAAGGGAAGATTAAGCCGTAATAACGGTATCAACCCCTTCCAGATCCGCAATATACCCTTGAAGTCTTGGGTAATCGACCAAACCTTGAGTCACGATTAGCACAGGCTTCTTCGCGTGTTGAGTCGCTTTTACGATGCTAGAGATTAACGTAATCACCGCTTCGTTCTGTGGGTCAAACGCATGTTGTTGCGCTTCATTCTGCTTATCAACGCCCAACGCAAATTGAGTCAGACTATCAACGTTCACCGCCGCACCGTCAAAGTAATGCAGAAGTCGCTCACTAAGTAGAACGGCAGAAGGGACATCACACGAGAAGAGCACTTTTAGGCCATTCAAGCCGCGTGGTAAACCTTGCTCAGCTAACAGATCAATGATTTTCGCTGCATCACTCAGAGCTCGGACATAAGGAACAACGATTTCAACGTTGATGCCTTGCTCACGCAGGGTTTTGATCACCTGACACTCTAGCGCAAAAGCCTTGCTGTATTCTGGTGTCGCATAACGCGCTACACCGCGTACACCCAGTGCAGGGTTTACTTCTTCAACTTCGCAGTTGCCGCCAAGTAGAGAGCGGAACCCATAGCTGTCGGCACTGCTCAGCGCAACACGAACCGCATTATGGTTTGGCTGAACTGCAGCTTGAATAGCGACAACTAAGGTTGAAACAAAATGTTCATCAACACTTTTATCACCAAGAATAGCGTCTAAAGAGGTTTTCTCAATATCAGACAAAGTATCTAAGTGGCTTTCAATACTTGGATGATAGAACACACGATCCATGACCAATTCAGACAGGGAAACGTACAAGTGGTTGGAATTATTATTATCATTATAAGAAGGCAGCACATCACCTAAGACAAGTTCTGGGTGCAAAGTGCTTTGATTTTCTTGAGTCATTGCTGCTCCAGCATTTTTATGTTGTGTTCAAACGAAAATACCGATAGCTGCCTGTTAATACAAGTGAAAATCCCCTATTTGACGCTGGCCTGCTGATAAAAATAAGAATATTAGCAATAACTGAGATAACTTTGACGTAAGAGAGTTTATTCCTCTGTTCAATTCCGTTATCTTAACCACTTCGCAATAGAATAAAAAAGCTATCACATGCCATTAAAAACTGATGAGTTGAGAACCCAAGCTCTGGGTCCTATGCCAACTCCTGCCGAATTAGGCAATGCACACCCTATTACTGACGACGTTGCTGAGCGCATTAAAAACTCTCGCCGCCAAATCGAAGATATCCTAACGGGTCGTGATGACCGCCTATTAGTTATCGTTGGCCCTTGTTCTGTTCACGATACAGATGCGGCACTTGATTACGCTGAGCGCTTAAGTCAGATTCAAGACCAGTATAAAGATGAACTGTTCGTTGTCATGAGAACCTACTTCGAGAAACCTCGTACAATTGTAGGTTGGAAGGGTTTGATTACCGATCCGAATCTAGATGGTTCATACGCACTTGAAACTGGCTTAAACAAAGCACGTAAACTACTGCTTGATATCAACAAGCTTGGCCTAGCTACCGCGACTGAATTCCTTGATATGATCACGGGGCAGTACATTGCAGACCTTATCACTTGGGGCGCGATTGGCGCTCGTACGACAGAATCTCAGATTCACCGTGAAATGGCTTCAGCGCTTTCTTGCCCAGTAGGCTTCAAGAACGCAACCAATGGCAACATCAAGATTGCAATCGATGCGATCCGCGCTGCGCATGCTTCACACTACTTCTATTCTCCAGACAAGAATGGTCGTATGACAGTTTACCGCACTTCAGGTAACCCATACGGCCACGTTATTCTACGTGGTGGTGATAAAGGCCCTAACTTTGACGCTGAATCTGTTGAGAACGCATGTAAGCAACTGGCAGAAGTTAACCTTCCTGAGCGCTTAGTTGTCGACTTCAGCCACGCAAACTGCCAAAAGCAGCATCGTAAGCAGTTAGAAGTGGCACAAGACATTTGCGAACAGATCAAATCTAACAAAAACCAAATTGCAGGCATCATGGCAGAAAGCTTCATTAAAGAAGGTAACCAGCCAATGACTGACATCAATAACCTAGAATACGGTAAGTCAATCACTGACCCTTGCCTAAGCTGGGAAGATACTGCAACCATGCTAGACATGCTTGCAACTGCAATTAAAGATAGAAATTTAGCTTAAGGAACGAACACAATGCCATCATTTGACATTATCTCTGAAGTAGAAGCAGTAGAACTACGTAACGCTGTAGACAACGCAAACCGTGAGCTATCGACTCGTTTCGATTTCCGTGGCGTTGAAGCTAGCTTCGATTACAAAGACGAATCAGTAAAACTGACAGCGCAAGATGACTTCCAACTAAAGCAGATGCGCGACATTCTTCGTAGTAACTTAACGAAGCGCAACGTTGATCCGAACGCGATGGAAGCGAAAGCAGCAGACCAAACAGGTCGCACTTGGCACCAAACGGTTATCTTTAAGCAAGGCATCGAAACTGACGTTGCTAAGAAGATCGTTAAGCTAATCAAAGACAACAAAGTGAAGGTTCAAGCGTCTATCCAAGGCGACAAAGTTCGTGTAACTGGTAAGAAACGTGATGATCTACAAGCTGTTATGGCTTTAGTTCGTAGCGGTGAACTTGGTCAACCTTTCCAGTTTGATAACTTCCGCGACTAATTTCTGAGTTTTAGCGACTTCTTATTTAGGTTGCTCATTCATCAGCACAATATCGTGTTCGAAATAGCAAAAAGCCACTTCTTCGGAAGTGGCTTTTTATTTATCTAGAGGTTTTATTCAAGGATCGTAAGGTAAGTACGAACTGAACTAGATAGTTCTAGTCTTAGCTAATAACTTTAGCGGAAGACAGTTTCAAGTCTTTGCCGATTAATAGATTGAACTCAACACTTGCTGGTGGAATAAACACACACACACGTAAGTTCTCTTCCCTTGCCTTCTCAAGCTTTGTCGATAACTCTCCACTATCGCTGAAACCCTCTCTCTCGGCGTCTCTGCGGCACAAGTCAATGTAATCAAATGGGCATTCTTTAGGTGACAGCACCAATTCTGCTTCTTGCATCAGACGCAGCGCCTTCATTGAGAGAAGTTCTACATCTTGCTCGAACTCAATCCAAGTCACTTGCCCTTCATTATCGACAGGTTCCGCCAAAGATTGCTGATAATAAGCTTCAAGTTGCTCGCGTTCCGTGGCTTGATTGATGAAACTGGAAGACAAAAAACGCTCCCAGAATTTGCGGCGTTCATCAACAGTAGGAAAGGACTCTTTAATCGAATTGCGTTTTGATGCACCAAAGTCTGCGATCAAACCAATATTCTGAGGCAAGACGGTTTCGAGTTTTTCTCTAATATTTCTCACCAAAACAGGTGATGCCCCCCCGCTTGAGATCGCAATTTGGATTCTTCCGCGATTTATCATTGAGGGAGTGATGAAGTCACAGTAGGGTAAGTCGTCGACCACATTGACAAGAATACCCAACTTTTTTGCATCATTATGTACTTGATGATTTAGGTCTGGGTTGTCTGTGGTTGCCCACACTTGTAAGTAGTTTTTCGAGATAAGTTGTGAAGAATAAAAGTTTTGAACCCAATGGACTTTATTATCATCAACAAGCTGCTTTAAGTAAGGCTCTACCTTGGGGGACACTAAAGTGACATCCGCCCCAGCTCTTAACAAGCTATCTACTTTTCGGCAAGCAACCTCACCCCCACCCACCACTAAGATCGGCTTATTTTCTACATCTAAAAACATTGGGAAATAACGCATGTTCTTCCTTGAGATGACTTCAATAACTATTCAGCCATGCTACCAAATTTGGAGCATATTAATAACTATCCAAGTGCAATAAAAATATTTATTCACCAAATTTCAATCTTTCTGAAGTTTAATGTTTCATCATTGTGATATTGATTCAGAATATTTAGCTAGTCAATTGTCAATATAAAAATCTAAATCTCGTTGCACCAACAGTGTGAACCGCTGCACTATTTACATTAAGTTAACATTTGGTCATTCTAATTGTGTTCGGATTTGTGATTTCATTCAAAATTCTTTTTAAATTATACATTTGTGAAAGTACGGATCCTCTCCTAACCTTATAAATAGTTGTTTAAATCGCACACAGTTTCATTTGCAAAATGCAACCAGTTTGATTTGAGTAACAAGGTCTTAAAAAGCACAACACATATAGAAAAACTCAAATGAGCACGAGTATCAGGTGTCACCTGGTTAACAAGGAAGGATACAAATGACAAATAAACTAACACTTCTTGCTTCAGTAGTAGCTGCATCAACTGCGATGATGGCAACATCAGCATCAGCGGCAGAAAGCACTCTGGACAAAGTCACATCTCAAGGCTTTTTAACTTGTGGTGTAAGTACAGGTCTTCCAGGGTTCTCTAACCCTAACTCAAAAGGTGAATGGGAAGGAATCGATGTTGAGTATTGTCAAGCTCTTGCAGCGGCTGTACTCGGTGACAAGACTAAAGTTAAGTATGTACCTTTAACAGCGAAAGAACGTTTCACTGCCCTTCAATCGGGTGAAATCGACGTACTATCTCGTAACACAACATGGACACTACATCGTGACACTGCTCTAGGTCTGAACTTCGTAGGTGTTAACTACTACGATGGTCAAGGCTTCATGGTTAAGAAAGAACTTGGCCTTACAAGTGCTCAAGAACTTGATGGCGCTTCAGTATGTGTACAATCAGGTACAACGACTGAACTTAACCTAGCTGATTACTTCCGTAACAGTGGTATGTCTTACAAGCCAGTAGTATTTGATACTGCAGCACAAACGTCTAAAGGTTTTGATGCGGGTCGTTGTGATGTTCTTACAACTGACCAATCTGGCCTATATGCACTTCGCTTGAACCTAGCCGATCCTAAATCTGCGCAAGTACTTCCTGAAATCATCTCTAAAGAACCACTAGGCCCTGTTGTTCGTCAAGATGATGACAAATGGTTCAACGTAGCTAAATGGACACTTTCAGCGATGATTAACGCGGAAGAGTACGGCATCTCTTCTAAGAATGCTGATGAAATGCTTAAGTCAAAAGATCCAAACATCAAGCGTATTCTTGGCGTTGACGGTCCTAAAGGTAAAGGTCTAGGTATTCGTGACGATTGGGGTTACCAAGTAATTAAACAAGTTGGTAACTACGGTGAGAGCTTCGAACGTACTGTTGGTACAGGTTCACCACTACAGATCTCTCGTGGCGTAAACGCACTATGGAATGCGGGCGGCTTTATGTACGCTCCACCTATCCGTTAATAAATTTCCAAGCATCAATTAGGGCGGACTTTTCCGCCCTATTTATTAAATGGATTTGAGGTTATAGCAGTATGAAACCTAATGAAACTATTTCTCCAGCTCAGGCAAAGCCACAGCCCAAAAGTGCCAACCTTTTTTACAACCCCACTTTTCGCTCAGTTATTTTCCAAATTCTCGCTGTCGGAGCACTCTGTGCTTTCTTTTACACGATCGTAAATAATGCACTCACTAACTTAGATTCCCGTGGTATCGCCACTGGTTTTGATTTTCTCTCCCAAGAAGCTGGTTTTGGTATCGGCTTAACTCTCATTGAATACGACGAAACATTCTCATACGGTCGTACTTTCTTTATCGGTCTTCTCAATACCGCTTTAGTGTCTGTGCTAGGCATCATGCTAGCCACGATACTGGGCTTTAGTATGGGTATTGCTAGGCTTTCTTCAAACTGGCTAGTGAGCCGATTTGCGGCGGTCTACATAGAAATATTCCGAAATATCCCTCTTCTTCTACAAATATTTTTTTGGTATTTCGCCGTTCTACAAGCGTTACCTTCCGCTCGTCAAAGTATGAGCCTGGGTGAAGCTATTTTCTTGAATGTACGTGGTCTGTACTTCCCTGCCCCTGTCATGGAGCAAGGCAGTAGCATTGTTATCGCATCGCTAATTGCCGGTATCATCGCTACGTTTGTTATCAACATCTGGGCTAACAACAAGCAGAAATTAACGGGTCAGCAAACACCGATGGTGCGCATTGCCGCAGCACTCATTGTGGGTTTACCACTGGTTACTTACTTTGTTATGGGCATGCCTATCTCTGCTGAATACCCTGTTTTAAAAGGGTTTAACTTCAAAGGTGGTATTAGCATCATTCCTGAACTTGCCGCATTGATGCTTGCTTTAAGTATCTACACAGCTGCATTCATCGCTGAAATTGTGCGTTCAGGTATCAACGCGGTAAACCATGGGCAAACAGAGGCAGCGATGTCTCTAGGGCTCCCGCGAACAAGAACTCTTAAGCTCGTAATTATTCCGCAAGCATTAAGAATTATTATCCCACCACTAACCAGTCAGTATTTAAACCTGACTAAAAACTCATCACTTGCGATGGCCATTGGTTATCCCGATCTTGTATCTGTATTTGCAGGGACAACATTGAACCAAACTGGACAAGCTATCGAAGTAATCGCGATGACAATGGGCGTCTACCTAACTCTAAGCCTATTAACATCCGCTCTAATGAACATATACAACCGCAAAGTAGCGTTGGTGGAGAGATAAGATGAGTACACATCAATTTCAACCTGATCTTCCGCCTCCAGCGAATACCGTTGGGCCTGTCGGTTGGTTAAGAAAAAATCTATTTAATGGACCAGTTAACAGTGTCGTCACTGTGGTGCTTGCTTATTTTGCTTTCACTATATTGTGGGCAATAGCAGATTGGGCATTCATTAATGCTGATTGGATAGGAACGACACGAGATGCTTGTACAAGTGATGGTGCTTGTTGGGTGTTTATTAGCGTGCGTTGGGATCAGTTCATGTATGGCTTCTACCCTGAAGCTGAACTATGGCGCCCACGCTTATTCTATATCACGCTAGCGATATTCGTTGCTTTGTTAGCCTACGAAAGAACACCAAAGCGTACTTGGATTTGGTTATTTTTTGTAAACATCTACCCTTTCTTGATCGCTGGTCTTCTTTACGGCGGCATCTTCGGACTAGAAGTCGTCGATACACATAAATGGGGTGGATTGCTAGTTACACTGATCATCGCGCTTGTGGGTATTGTGGTATCACTGCCAATTGGTGTCGCACTCGCACTGGGTCGACGTTCAGAAATGCCAATCATCCGAAGTATGTGTACCGTTTACATCGAGATTTGGCGTGGTGTACCGCTGATTACGGTTCTATTCATGGCCTCGGTAATGCTTCCCCTCTTTCTATCTGAGGGGACAGAAACCGATAAGCTGATCAGAGCGCTTGTTGGGGTTGTACTATTCAGTGCGGCTTACATGGCAGAGGTAATCCGTGGTGGTTTACAAGCAATACCAAAAGGTCAATACGAAGCGGCTGATGCGCTAGGGTTAAGCTATTGGAAAAAAACCGGGCTTATCATTCTGCCTCAAGCTCTAAAAATCACAATCCCTTCAATTGTGAACACCTTTATTGGTTTGTTCAAAGATACCAGTCTAGTTTTGATTATCGGTATGTTTGATGTACTAGGGATTGGCCAAGCCGCGAATACCGACCCTGAATGGCTTGGTTTCTCCACAGAAAGTTATGTATTTGTCGCGTTAGTGTTCTGGGTGTTTTGTTTCGGCATGTCGAGATACTCGATTTGGCTAGAAAACAAACTTCACACCGGTCACAAACGATAATTAACAAGATCAAGGACGTATTATGACGCAGCAAACAGAAAACAACTCTCAAGGTCTTATGATCGAGTTAAAGGACATGAACAAATGGTACGGTGAGTTCCACGTTCTTAAAAACATCAACTTGGAAGTTAAAAAAGGCGAGAAGATCGTTATTTGTGGCCCTTCAGGTTCAGGGAAATCAACGATGATTCGTTGTATTAACCGCCTAGAAGAGCACCAAAAAGGCCATATATTTGTATCAGGTAATGAGCTAACTGAAGACCTGAAAAACATTGAAGCCGTTCGCCGCGATGTCGGTATGTGTTTCCAGCACTTCAACTTATTCCCTCACCTAACGGTATTGGAAAACTGCACCTTAGCACCAATCTGGGTGAAGAAGATGCCGAAAGAGGAAGCAGAAGCCATCGCGATGAAATTCCTCGAGCGTGTAAAAATACCAGAGCAAGCGGATAAATTCCCAGGCCAACTGTCTGGTGGTCAACAACAACGTGTGGCAATTGCTCGTTCTTTATGTATGAACCCGCAAGTTATGCTGTTTGATGAACCTACATCAGCGCTCGATCCAGAAATGGTACGTGAGGTACTCGATGTAATGGTCGAACTTGCAGAAGAAGGCATGACGATGTTGTGTGTAACGCACGAGATGGGTTTTGCTAAAGAGGTTGCTGACCGCGTTATCTTTATGGATGCGGGTGAGATTATCGAAGAAAACAACCCAGTCGATTTCTTCGAGAACCCACAATCGGATCGAACTCAGAACTTCTTGAGTCAAATCTTGCACCATTAATGTGATACTATACTGATATAGACAGAGGCGGCTTCGGTCGCCTCTTCGTTATTAAAGCTTCTTAAAATTGTAAACATGAAACGCTAGCAACAATTTGTTACATCTTGAGAAACACTTAAACGACTATTTTGATTATTATTTTAAGTATACAGAAGGAATGAAAGACTTGATTTTTCGAACTTTCAGCCCCATAAATGTACTAATAACTATTGAAGTCACCTTACGAGGAAGATTATGAACAGCCCTATGTTTTCACGCACAGCAACTCAAGAGAATGCTCTGCAAACCAATAAAGTGTTGCGTAACACATACGCACTACTGTCTATGACACTACTTTGGTCTGCTGTTGTAGCAGGCGTATCTATGGCGATGAACCTTCCTCGTCCTGGTCTTATTATCATGCTGGTTGGTTTTTACGGCCTACTATTCCTAACAGAAAAGAACCGTGACAACGGCATGGGTCTTGTGTTTACGTTCCTGTTTACAGGTTTCCTAGGCTACACGATCGGTCCAATCTTAAACATGTATGTCGGCGCAGGTATGGGTGATGTCATCCTAACTGCACTTGGCGGTACTGCGCTTGCCTTTATGGCAGCATCAGCTTATGCACTAACAACTAAACGCGACCTTTCATTCCTTAACGGTATGTTGATGGCTGGTTTCGTTGTACTGCTAGTGGGTATGGTTGCAAACATCTTCCTACAGATGCCTCTACTATCATTGGCAATGAGCGGTATGTTCATCCTGTTCTCGACTGGTGTTATCTTGCTAACAACGCAAAGCATCATCCGTGGCGGTGAAACGAACTACATCTCAGCAACTATCAGCTTATATGTTTCGATCTACAACATCTTCATCAGCCTACTAAGCATCTTAGGCATTATGAACAGCAACGACTAATCATAGTTCGTTCAAAATCGAGCCCAAGAACCTGTCTCTTGGGCTTTTTTGTATCTGTAGACGCAATATTCCTAGAGATAACGACAATATCTCTTGAGAAAGGTAAACGTGGTCATGTACCCTATTTACTGAGTTAAACTGATTCTGGACTAAACATGTTTGAATATAACGGCAAGCAAATCGAAACCGACGCTCAAGGTTATCTGTTGGATTACACTCAATGGGAAGAAGGTATGATTAAAATTCTTGCTCAAGATGAGGAAATTGAACTTACTGATGCACACTTAGAAGTCGTACATTTTGTAAGGAGCTTTTACGAAGAATTCAAGACCTCTCCAGCCGTTCGCATGCTCGTAAAAGCGATGGAAAAAGCGCACGGCCCTGAAAAAGGTAACAGCAAGTACCTGTTCAAATTATTCAAGAAAGGCCCCGCAAAACAAGCAACCAAACTCGCCGGTTTACCTAAACCAGCAAAATGCTTGTAGAACTAAAATAGCGCTAGGTTGATCTCAACGTAAAAAGTTAAATACTGTAGTGTCCTACAGTATTTTAAACTCCCCTACACGTACCTCCTGCCGCTCATGATCTTTAACTTGATGCATGGCGACATTGTCTACTGTTGCGCTCGGTGGTCCAAGATTAAGCCAAGCGTGTAACTTCTCAAGTTTCAGCACCTCTCCGACCGCTAACACTTCAACTCGACCATCATTTAGGTTCTTTGCATAGCCGGAAATGCCCAAATCCAGCGCCTGCCTACTGGTGTGATAACGAAATCCAACACACTGAACTACGCCTGACACGACAAAAATATACTGCAGAGTTTCCATAACGTTGCCTCATAAATTATATGGATGATATAGTTGCGATTCTATTCATTCACCATTTATTGGTGGGCTTACTTCGAGTATTACAATTATGAAAGAAATCCCGTTTCGTTGGATTGACAAATATCTCATTCACCTAAAAATCCAAGAAAAGTTCTATCTACTATTCTTATTACCTCTTATCGCCCTGGTTATACTGACTTTAGTTTTAGATAGCGCCGCGGACTCTTTACTTGCTCACCTTTATCAGGATGAATTGCTCCTGATGAAAGGGCTGATTGAAGCTGGACAACTCACCAAAGATCAGGTCGCTCAACTCATTAGCAATTCTGACACCATCTCTTTAGGATATGGCGCAGGATCTGTTTCTGTCATGAATGGAGCCTTCAGTTTAGTCGCAAGCCATGACCAAAACTTATGGTCAGCTCTATCTACTACTCAGGTATCGATTATTGCCGTTACTCTATCTCTGATCGTGTTAGGCGTTTATTACATAATGACGTTCATTGGCGGTGCGATGTTCTCTATGAACAAAGCATTAAGCACGTTAGCGAATGGCGATCTCACCTGTCGTATGAACTACTTCCTCGTTCGTGATGAATTCAGTGAGATCGCAATTACTATTGATAAGGTAGCCGAACGTGAACAAAACATGGTGCTATCGATTCAGGAGTCTGTCGCTCTCATGCAGCAGATCAGTTCTGACTTAAACCAATCAACACAACAAAGCTCAGACATCTCAGGTAATCAACAGGAACACTTGAATAGTCTAGCAAGTGCTACAGAACAAATGGCAGCAACGATCCGTGAAGTCGCAACGCTTGCTCACGAGTCTAGCTCTCAAACCATGGATGCCCGCGGTGTTGCACAGAGTGGCCAATTGAAGGTTTCTAATACTCTAGAGTCTATCTCCAATTTATCTCAAGAGATCCAGTCGGCTTCACAAGCAGTAGAAGAACTTGATGCCAACGCCGCACAGATCGATGAAGTGGTTGCGACCATTAATGGGATTTCAGAACAGACCAACCTATTAGCTCTCAACGCGGCTATCGAAGCTGCTCGAGCTGGTGAACAAGGTCGTGGTTTTGCTGTTGTTGCTGACGAAGTTCGTGCTCTTGCAGGACGTACCCAACAAGCTACCGTCGAAATTCAAAGCATGATTGAATCATTACAACGTAACAGCCAATCGCTCACCAAACTGATGGAAGTGACGGTTAACAATGCGAATGAAGGTCAAACGTTGATGTCAGAAGTGAACGTTGAGATCGGCTCGTTAGCTGAGAAGAATCAATCAATATCTGACAGCAGTACCCAAATCGCGACCGCCTCTGAAGAGCAAGGTGTCGTTGCTGATAATATTGCGCAGAGCGTTGCAGAAATTCGTCACCAATCGGACAGCATTTGCGAAATGATCAGTAAGAGTAATTCCAATGTCGATCAGCTGCGCAAGCAGAGCGACTCCATGGAAGGCTTACTAACAGGTCTGAAAGCATAATCATTAAGATCTGAACATAAAATATCGATACTTGGGTTGCTTCTGCAGCCCTTTCTTATTTGCTTTTCGATTTGACTTCCCCGACAATACGTCTCCTTCAAATTTCAACCAACAGAGTAAATCATGACTCCTTCTATTCATCTAGCTAAAGCCCGAGACAAATCGTTACGTCGTAAACACCCATGGGTATTTTCACGCGGTATCGATAAGGTTGAAGGCGAGCCACAACAAGGTGAAACTGTAGACGTATATGCTCAAAATGGTCAGTGGCTTGCAAAAGCAGCTTACTCTCCTGCTTCTCAAATTCGTGCTCGTGTTTGGACATTTGAAAAGGAAGAAATCAACAAAGCGTTTTTCATCAAAAGATTTAAAGACGCACAATCACTGCGTGAAGATATTATCGAACGCGATGGTTTGACAGGATACCGCTTAACGGCAGCTGAATCTGACGGCCTGCCAGGTATTACTATCGACAAATACCAAGACTTCTTAGTTTGCCAACTACTGAGCGCTGGCGCAGAGTTCAACAAGAGCATTATCGTTGAAGCGTTAGTCGAGTGCTTCCCTGATTGCAATATTTACGAACGCTCTGACGTAGCGGTTCGTAAAAAAGAAGGCTTAGAGCAAACTGTCGGTGTACTGCATGGTGAAGAGCCACCTAAGTCAGTGATCATTGAAGAAAACGGTGTGAAGATCAGCGTGAACATAATGGAAGGCCATAAAACGGGCTTCTACATGGATCAGCGTGACAGCCGTAAAGAGTCAATGAAGTACGTTAAAGGCAAAGATGTTCTTAACTGCTTCTCATACACTGGTGGTTTTGGTCTGTATGCCCTAAAAGGCGATGCTAAGCGTGTAATCAACGCAGACGTATCTCAACTGGCTCTTGATACAGCTAAGTTCAACGCTGAACTGAATGAGTTCGACATCTCGAAAAAGCGTGCTGTATTCCTAAACGCAGACGTATTCAAACTACTTCGTGAATACCGAGATCAAGGCACTAAGTTTGATGTCGTTATCATGGATCCACCAAAGTTCGTTTCAAGCAAAAACAACCTAACATCAGGTGCTAACGGCTATAAAGACGTTAACATGCTTGCGATGCAAATCCTTAAGCCGGGCGGAACACTACTCACCTACTCTTGCTCTGGTTTAATGGGTGCTGATTTATTCCAAAAAATCATCGCTGATGCCGCTCTAGATGCAGGCAGAACAGTGAAGTTTGTTGAACGCTTTGAGCAAGCTGCCGATCACTTGATCGATACAGCTTACCCAGAAGGTTTCTACTTGAAAGGTTTTGCTTGTAAGGTTCTTTAATTTCAGAGCCTTAGAATCAAGCTTCTATAGCAAAACAGATGTATTAAAAAAGGGCCTTTCGGCCCTTTTTTGTTATTGGTCTGGTAAGTTCACAAAGAGTTGATTAACCAAGTTACTCAAATCACTGCTTATCACACTACCGTCACCTTGAGCGTTCACAGAGTCAAACTGATTCCCCGTATTATCGAGTACAATCGTTTGTGTCTGACCACTGTTATTGGCACCTTCAGAGATAGTGATCACCAGATCTTTATCACCACCGCCGTTATCCACTTTTTCAATAGCGATGTGTTCTAAAAGATCTGACATATTATTCTCAGTCGGCAGCAGTTGAGAGATATCCAAATGGTCTTCACCCAAAGCAAAGTCGGTAATGGTATCAACATCGCCTTGGAATGGTTGGTCAACCCATTGGAACAAATCGTCACCGTCATCCCCGGTTAAAATGTCATCTCCAAGGCCACCAATAAGGATGTCATTACCATCCTCACCTCTCAAATGATCATCTCCTGAGCCTCCAATAACAATATCATTACCGCTACCGGCACGAATGTAATCATTTTCTGAGCCACCATCTAGATAGTCATTCCCAGAACCGCCAGAAATCAAATCTATGCCAGACTCACCTAAAATCACATCATTTCCAGCACCACCTTGACCTACATCAGCCCAACTTGGCGCCACGTACGGAGATTCAAGAGTACCGTCTTCATTGTTCCCTTGGTAAATATCGTCAACATCCAGTTCAACGAACTCTGTAGCATCCTGCAAATCGAATGCCGCATTGCTGCCACTATCGCCAAGATGGATAATGTCATCAAAATCACCACCTTCTACATGGTCATTATCACCACCGGTAACAATCAAATCCGCGGCATCAGTCAGTGAAGGGTTTTGCTGGCCGCGTTCTACTTTAATACCGTTAACGGTTATAGATGGTTCTGGCTGATTTTGCCAATCATCGCCATGGTTACTTGAAACGGTCCCTTGAGGCATATAAACCGCATTGATACCTACTCCATCAGATATGATGTTTCCGCTGTGCCCTGTCATCGTAACTGACATAGTAGCTGTATCACTATTACCATTCTTATCGGTAGCTGTGTACGAAATTTCCACTATGTCACCAGCACTAGCGCTATCGTTCGGCACAAACAAAACTTTACCATCGACAATTGATACTTGACCTAAAGCTGGATTGACCAAAGCCACACTGGATAAAATCAAAGCTGATGTCAATGCATGTGGGTTGTAATCATTCGCTAGTACATCAATCAAAACAGGAACCAACTCAATAGTTGATGTCACGTCATCGTTAGCATCGAGCACTGGAGCTTGGATATTAAAAGTCATACTGCTATTGCTCGTATCGCCATCTAAGTCGGATAGTTCATAATCAAAATCTAACGAAATATCGTTATCAACAACAGCAGCGAAGAATTGGTAAGACCCTGTAGCCATGTCTAACACTAACGTATGACTATTGTCGATAAAATCGATATTTCGCTACCGCCTATCGCAGTACTAACACCTGATTCCAAACCTGAAACAGATACTGTACTACCATCATAAGAAACTGTTGTTCCACCGTATTTCACTTCAGAGACGTAACCGCCATCAGCTCCAAAACCACTAATAGAACCGTTGCTGCCGTCGTTCACAACCTCACCTGAAATAGGATCAACAACCGATTGAAGAATGATTGGTGGAAGCTGAGTAATATCAGGAACAACAACGGCTCCTATTTCACTGTCTGTTGCGCCGTTATTGGTACGGCTTCGCCCATTCCGTAAGCCAATGCCGTAATATCGTTAGATTCTACGAAGCTTTCCCAGCTAGATTTTTCCGAGTCTGTTAAGGCACCGCCAGAATTTGGCGCACCATCAGATAAAAAGTAAGTAATGTTAGATGGGTTACCGTCAACCTTACCTACGTCAGTCCAGTGGTCCATCGCCGCATCAATAGCACTGTCGTAATAAGTTGCGCCATCTGCCGTCAAATTATTAATAAGATCTAAGGCTTCGGTAACAGACATCCAGCTTGTACCACTTGCGCCATCTTGGGCATTTGAACTGCCTGAAAACGTGACTATTTGAACCTGTGTTACACCTAAGCTTTGGTATTCAGCAAGCAGCTGTTTCGCCGCGTCTTGCATAATCGACAATCTAGACTCGTTCGTAATAGTGCTTTGACCCGTAACTGAATCCCACGCCATAGAGCCGGATACATCCTAGATAAGCTGCACGTTTGCACCAGCTTTTGCTGAGGGTTGTAAGTCATTAATAATCGGCTGAGCGACAGGAACATCATCATCGATAGTTAGAGAAATAGATCCGGTTTGAGTACCAGTTTCGTTACTTACAACGATCCCAATATCAATGGACATTTCGTCTAATGGAACATTGGCGTCTAAATGATCGACCGGCCCATTGAGAGTCACAGAGTAACTCCCAACATCATCGATAATGGCAGTAATCACTGCTAGACCATTCGCACTACCAATTAAGGTTTGGCCACCGTTTGATGAAGACCAAGTGATATTTTGTCCCGCTGATGTATAACTCTCCGAAGGCTCTTCTAAAACTATACTATCCGCGTATAAAACCTCTATATTGCCAGAAACAGTTTGTACTGAATCAAAATCTTCAGAAACATCTCGAGAAACACTCGTAACCTCTGGTGACGGTTTTACTATTGAATCCGTAACGATCGTTACCTGTGCTGACGCACTCTCTAAATCAGTAGAGTCTTCCGCTTTATAATCAATAGTCTCGGTTACTTTGGCGTCCACTACGTCTACGCCTTTAAAAGTAATATTTGAATTTCTATTTGGATTAGCGGAGCCATCTTGGGTAGTAAAAACTCTTAACTCTGTAAATGGTACAAATCCGCCGTTGCCATCTGGGATAGATACATTAACTATAGAGTTGCCATTACCGTCTATAGAAAGCGTATATTCATTACCAGAATTTGAAGTGTTTTCAGTATTAAAGTTAAATGCCCCAACGACATTGCCAGATGCGTCTAGTGCAACGACATTAATTTCACCATCTGCACTACTGTTAGCATTGTAGTTACCAAAAACGCTTCCAAATTCTAAATTAGCAGACAAAATTTCGGCGCCACTATTTCCAAAATCAACAGAAATAAATTCTTTTGATGTAACGTCTAACTCACTTTGACCGCTCTTACTGGTTGAGACGCCAAAGCCATCTTCTACTCTATAGCCATCGTAATTAAGTTAAACCCCTGGATTACTCACTACGTCACTACCTACTGGGGAATTACCAGTATAAGTTCTAGCTGAAATAGAAACTAGGTCGTTGAAGTAACCGATTGATGTACTTCCATTCGAAGTGTCAATTAGTGATGAAAGATCTGACGCGCTAAAACTAAGCTGCTCGGCAATATTTGAATCGACAACATATTCAAAGTTGTCCGAATCGCCATACTCTTGACCCAGGGCAAGATCATGAAAACCCCTTATGGAATAAGGGATGACGTGAAGTAATATTTTC